>JAUXHF010000016.1 GCA_030621685.1 Spirochaetota bacterium | reverse complement strand
TTACTTCTGAGAAAGCGCCCAGGATAGCGCTGCTTCCCTATTAATCCTCCCAAGCGAACAATGCTTACCACGATGCACGGACTTTCAAGAAAAAGCCGCTCCACTTGCCGCAAATAGGCCCCAGATTGAGAATCTGCTCTTTCCTCGTTGCCTGCACAAAGACATGGCTTAGCTATGCTATCAGAAATTTTCCTGCTAGCATACACCGCCGTAGATGAGATGAAAATTACCCGCTGTTTTCTCTTCGTATAAAAAGCAATATTTTTGCTTTGGCTTTGGCTAGTTGGATTGCTTGCCTTAAGTCTTTGCAGGAATTCTTGCATCTCGGCAAGGTAACGCGTTTCAAAACCAAGCTCCCTTTTTCTAGGCGGCACGCATATAATAAAGCAATCGGAGGAAAAAAAAACTTTCTCACTTTCCAAGATTTCCTTTATAACAGGCTTCGCCCCGGTCAAGCGGAGAACAATGGCAGTTTTGGCAATTTTCCTTAACTCTGCTAGTCGCTGCCAACGAGTACTCGAAACATGCACAGCATAATTTTGTTTTGAAAGATTTTTTGCAAGAACCGCTCCCAAAAATCCAGCGCCTACAATGCTCACCGTTCCTAGCTTCTTAGAGCTATTCATTTTAAAAAAGAATTCTTAATTTACATCAGTTCCTATACATTACTTTAATTTTTGATGCTTTTACAGCCTTTATATAATTTCAAAGCCAAAAAATTTATCTTTCTCAGAAATTTTTTTTAATAGTATTTGCATTTCAATTGAGCCAAGCTCTCTTCGCTCAACCTTCTCTACCTTTGAAGCAACGGGGCCTCGTGCAATATGTTTCATGAAAGTTTCAAAAGCTAATCGCTCGCTCTTAGCAACAATTGCAACAATTTCCACAGCACCCTCATCAAGATTTTTGACGTAACCTTGGATGCCTAGTTTTTCAGCATGCTTTTTTGTGAAAGCTCGAAAGAAGACGCCCTGCACTCTACCAAAAACTACTATTTTCTCTTGTAGCATACTCTCTTCCATATTCTCAATACCCAAGCATAACTAGGCTTTTTAGTTTTATTTACTTTGGCTTTTATTTCTCACTTTCTTTAAAAATTTTGATTTTTTAAGTATGTCCTAAGTATATTTTACTATGAATAAAGTTAGTTTCTTAACGCTCTAACAAGAAAAAGAAAATGTATTAACAAATTCCATAGTACAGTATTCACAGGCTAAAAAAGAACCTGCACAAGCCATACATGCGAAAGCTCTGCAATCGCCCCCGCGTGGAAAAATTTAGAAAGCTCGCCGAAGAACCCCATCGTGAAGATTTCAGAAAGAGAAGAATATATCACAGAGCATAGCGCACTGACACTAGAAACCTCGCCCAAAGACCCTGCCCAGCTCTTTCAACAATGGTATTGCCAAGCCCAGAGTGTCAATAAAAAAGAAGCAAACATTCTTAGCCTTGCTACCTGTTCGGCCGCGGGCAGGCCATCTTCTCGCGCCGTGCTACTGCGAGAGTATCACAGAAACCACTTCATCTTCCATAGCAACTATCAAAGCCGTAAGGCAAAAGAAATTGAGCAAAACCCTTTTGTTGCCTTGAACTTTACATGGTATTTTCTTCATCAGCAAATTCGCATAGAGGGGCATATTCAAAAACTCGATGCACATGCCTCCGATGAGTATTTTTCAAGCAGACCTCTGGAAAGCCAAGTAACCGCCATTCTCTCCAAGCAAAGCCATGTTTTAAGCCATACTGCTGACTTTCAAAAACAAAGCCAGCAGTATCTTAACAAATATGCTGCTGCTCCAGAGAAAATCCTTCGTCCACATTATTGGGGCGGGTTTTTGGTTACTGCTTTCTATTACGAGTTTTGGCAAGGACGTAAATCTCGTAGGCATGAAAGGCTTTCTTATACATGGCAAGAAGCTAGCATGGCTCGCCATGCTGATTGGAAACGAGCCATGCTTTATCCTTAGCCTTTCTCCCAGATATTCGATATAAAATACAAGCATCCATGTCCTTGGCTTACCTCTAATACTTGTAAAGCTTTTTGCATGCATCCCCATGTCCATGTCTATAATAGCTAGAAGCAAAAAAAAACAGCAACAAGTTTAAAAACAAGCACTAAACACTCTACGCAATACGAAATACGCAGGGCAGGCATTCCTTGAAAAACTATCTTGAAATTATAGAAAAAACTCTTCGTTACGGAGTCATGGCTACTAACCGCACAGGTACTTCCGCCTTAAGCATGAGCGGAGCCATGTTTGAACATGACATGGCTGAAGGCTTTCCCATGGTAACCACCAAACACATGCCCTTTCGCATAATAGCCACAGAGTTAGAGTTTTTTATTCAAGGGCATACTTCAAAAAAATGGCTACAAGAAAGAGGCTGTCATATCTGGGATCAGTGGTGCAACCCATTACTTTTACCAGAAGATGTAAGCCCTCAGCAGCGCAAAAAACTTCAGCGCCAAGAAGATGACTTAGGCCCAATTTATGGGCGGCAGTGGCGTGCTTTCGGGGATTCTCTACCGCAGTCTAAGCCACAAACAAAACAGCCTGCTCCCAACATAAAGCATGCAAAAGAAAAGCCTCTCGATCAGCTAGCCCAGCTTGTTTCTCTCTTAAAGAATGACCCCAGTAGCAGAAGAATGCTTGTAAGTGCATGGAACCCTCTGCAGATGCCTGCTATGGCTTTGCCTCCGTGTCATGTGCTTTTTCATGTCAATGTTATCGGCGGAAAGTTGCATCTTTGCTGGTTTCAGCGTAGCTGTGATCTTATGCTCGGCATTCCTTTTAATATAGCCTCGTATGCCTTGCTTCTTCACCTGCTAGCCAAGCAGGCAAATTTGGCTGCCGGACGGCTTTGTGGCATGCTCTCTAATGTGCATATTTATGAAAACCATTTGCCCGAAGCCCGCATGCAGCTTACTCGCTTGCCTCTTCCCTTGCCCAATATACAAACTAGGTCATCTTCGCAATTAGAATTCGAAATCTTCCGCTGGCAGCATTCAGATAGCCAAGTAAAAAACTATACACCCCACCCGAAAATAAACTTTAACATTAGCGTATAAATACTCTTACAGTAAGCACCCCGCCACAAACTAGCAAACATATCTCGCTTTCTTTTTTTGAGGGGGTATTATCCCATCCTACCCTTCTCGCCCCCCAGCACATAAGCGCTAGCGCAAAGTATGCTAAGTATGCTAAGTATGCAAAAAAAAATCATGAAATTCCACTGCATTGTAGCCCTAGATGAAAAACTCGGTATCGGCTTTCAAGGAAAACTCCCTTGGAAACTTCGCGCTGATATGCGCTGGTTCAAGCAAACTACTCTGGGGAATTCCACCCATGCAAATGTAGCTAGCTCTAGCTTAATTATGGGAAGAAAAACTTGGCTCTCTCTTTCGCCCAACTATCGTCCGCTTAAAAATAGGATGAATATCATCCTGTCTCGTCAAGCCCAAACACCCAGCTTCCTAACAGAGAAAGAACAGCAAAGCCCTTTCGTAAAATTAGCAGGAAGTTTAGATGAGGCGCTTACGCTTAGCCAAGCTCTTGAAGGTCTCCCTATATTTGTCATCGGCGGTGCGCAAATTTTTAAGCTTTTTCTCTCGGCTGCACATATTGAAAACCTAGGCTCTCTCTACGTAACCCATGTAAAAAAAACTTTTCCTAGCGATGCCCTGTTCCCAAATATCCTGCAGAATTTTCAAAAACAACGCGTACTTGATTCCGGAGAAGAAAATTCACTTGCCTATGAGATTATAGAATATACCGGCTATCTCTCTCCCTCATAAAAAAGAAGATAATAACCCGCCACGCCACGCCATTTGCCTGCTTTCCCACAATCACAGCCGCTGGCTTAACATCACACAGCCGCTGGCTTAACATCACACAGCCACTAGCTTAACATCACACAGCCACTGGCTTAACCATCTCACAGCCACTGGCTTAGCGCCTTGCGATAAAGGCTATCAATTGGAATTTTCTTTTCTTTTTTCAGGTCGACCATAACATGCACCGTCTTAGCTTTGGCACAAAGTTCTACATCTTTTTCGCGAAACACTTGGTAGCCAAAGCTAAAAGATGTCTTCCCAATTTCTAGCACGCTTAGCCGCAGTATAATTGCATCAGATACCCGAATGGCTGAAAGAAAGTCTGCCTGGCAGCTAACAATTACCGGCGCTTTTTGTTTCTCATAAAGCATGCTGTAGATACTGTAGCTAAGCGTTTCTTCATAAAAATGCTCTAGCGCCTCTTGGCAAAGATGGAAAAGCTGCGGATAAAAAATACGGGCTGCAGCATCCACATGCGATATCGACACCCTTAGCTTATGTTCAAAAAATTTAGCTGACATAAAATTTAATTTTCAAATACCAAAAAATAGCCTCGCCATCCTAAGCTTCTCCATCAAGTTTAGTAAACTACTCTAAAACACCATACCTATAGCGAAGAAGCTTTGTTAGACCGTTAGGAATTTATAATCTCTATATACTTCCATAAGTTCGAAGCGAGAGTTTTTGACTACCCCGCTTTCCACCGATCCTTGCTTTGAGAGGATGGTGGCAAGAATAACCTCACGGCGGTTTTCTGGCATATTCAGAAGCACCGTGTTTCGTTCTGCCTCCCCAAGGTTAAGCAGAGCCGTTGAAAGATTATCATTGTCAAGCTCGCTAACAGTGCGGCGTGCTTCACTGCTATCATCGCTTAGAAAATCATTGAAGGCCACTGAATAGCGGCGGAATTTATGATAGACCGCTGGTTGCTCCTCCCGAATAGACTCTAAAAGCTCCCGACTATTCTCCGAGTTCCGTAGCAGAGACTCGCTTAGCCTAGAATTTTGAGCCTGTTCAGAAAATATCCTTGACGCAACGTCTTGGGTAAACAAGGCTATTTTATCTCTTGCTTCATCGATACGACCAAGATTCACAGTAGCATCGCGGTTCAATTTTTTCAGTAGCTCTGCCTTATTTCTTTCGTCAAGTGTATTCATGTAGCCATTCAACAATTTCTCATCAATGACATTGGATACGTCTGCTAAGGTTTCCGTATCTAAGGCTGAAAGAGCCGAGTTTGCTTCATCTTGGGTAAGCAGGTTTAACTTCGTAAGTGGATCTTTAGATTGAAAGGAAATTAAAGTTTCATAATTTTTCAAATTTTCAGTATTACGGCGAAACACCTTGTCACGGAATTTCACGCGCTGGGCCTCTTCCATTTCATCTATTTCGCTGGTATCTAAACGAAATTTAGTATCTAATTTACTAAACAATTTACGAGAACTTTGGGTGGGAAAAGCCGAAACAATATCATTTTTATCTTGTGCATTAAGGTTATTAAAGTATGAACGTGAAGCCAAAGGGTTTTTTAAAAAAGTTTTTATAAATATGCCAAGCTCTGGAGAAAAACCTAAAGAACTCTCTTCTGTCTCAAGCACTGGCACAGGGGCTATTTTTTCCTTAGGAGGCTCTTGTATTTCAGGCTCTGCTACTAGGGCTACTTCTTCTTTTTCTGGAAGCCGCTCTGGCTCTGGAAGCGGAGCTGGCTCTGGAAGCGGGGCTGGCGGCAGCGGCGGAGCAGCCGGCGCAAAAACAGGTGGCGGATACACAATCTGCGGCGATGCATCTCCTCCAATTTCACGGCGACGAGAAAACATCGCAAAAGCAAATATAAGGAACAAGAATAAAATAAAAGAGAGTATTATAAATCCTAAAAACAAAAGCAGCGCATACCACAGAAATGAAGCCTCATTAAGAAAACTCTTAAGACTAAAAGCTTCAGGCTCGGCTACTGCTACTGCTACAGGTTCGGCTGCTGCTACAGGTTCGGCTGCTGCAGGTGGGGGTGGTGTTTCAATTCTTATTATTACAGGCTCTGGCGGCGCCGCAGGCTCTGCTGTGGCTGCAACAGGAGGCTCTGCTGCTACCACAGGCGCCGGCGCCGGCGCCGTAACTGCAGCTGGCGGCGGCGGCTGTAACGCTGCTTGCTGCTCTCTTGCTAAGGCTGCTTGTTCTCGTACTAAGGCGGCTACTCTGGCCCGCTCTTGCTCTAGGGCTATTTTCCGTGAAGAGAAATCCGCTCTTGTGATAGCCACATTGCCAAGCCCGGGGAAACTCGCATCCAGCTTAGCTGCTAAATTTTGACGAATGGCGTCAACCGTCTCTGATGAGACCGAGATATCTATCGAGGCGATAATTACCGCATCGGTCACTTTAAAAAAGTCTACAAACCTATAGCTTTCACGTACATTTTCGTTAGATGTTCCCGTTACAGAAGGTTTTTCTTCCGCCTGCTCTAGCGTCCTTTCTTCTTGAGTGGGTAGCTTTGGCACTTCCTCGTTTTGTATCTTTAGGTTATCTAAAGTTCCCAAGCCAGGCAGTGGCAATTCAAATGCATTTGTATCACTTAGCGGGGACAGCGCAGGCTGCCCATTTGAAAGAGTAGGCGAAAGATTAGAAGCTGGCGAGGATCGCTCAAAATTCTCTGTAAAGCGACGTAATTCTCCCTCTTCTACTTCTTTGCGCCGCTCTTTGGTGATGCCTACTCCGGCTGCTACGGCATAGGTTCCAGGAGCCAGTATCTGCGACAAATAGTATTCAGTTTGCTGTCTTAACGCTCTTTCAAAACGCAATTTTTCGCTAATTTCTGTTTGAGCAAATAAAAAACTTACTCCTAAGAGGCTTAGAAGAAAACTAACTACAATTTTTTTGGGAAAATACCCGTATACTTTCATTTTTTCTCTAATTTTCGTTACTCTTTTCATGCTATTCTTCTTATAGCCAAATTTAGTCGAAATGACAGCAAGAACCTTAAGCTATCTTTAGAATATCGTAAAGGGCTGTATAAAAGTTAAATAAAAAATACTGTTTATAGAAGAAGCCTATAAAAACAGCCCAAGACTAGCCTAGCGTTTTATTTCATCTAGTTCTAAAACTAGCCGCTACAGCATAAAGGCTAAAAACTAGCCGCTACTTATCTCTCATAAAATTTAGCGGACTTTAATGACAACTCGTCTATTTTTGGCCCTATTCTCCTGATTGGGACGTCCCTCGCTATTCAAATTGGGTACAGATGGCATGGTATCTGCAAAACCTTGCACTTGGAAACGTGTATCCGAATAGCCACTTCCTAAGAAAATATCTAACATCGAAAGGGCACGCGCTGTGGAAAGATGCCAGTTTGATGGATATTCCGCAGTATTAATTGGGACATCATCAGTATGTCCTTCTATTTCAAAACGATAAGAATTTGGCAAATCGGAGAATATGCCAAGAAGACGAGTAATAATGTTTTGGCTTGAACTGGCAACATTAGCCGAGCCAGATGCAAAAATAACAGTATTTCTAATTGAAATATCTACTCCAAGCTCATTTTTCTTAAGTTCTATTGATTCATCCAGATTTTCTTCTTTTAAAAACTCCAATAATTTTTCTTCTAGTTTTTCAATGGATGTTTTATCATTAATCGCCCCTTCTACGGTGCGTTTAATTGCCTCAAGTTTATTGGGATTAATAACGGAAATAGAAAGCAAGAGTACAAAAAAACATAAGAGCACACTAATCATGTCGGCATAAGAGATGGCCCATGCAGTGCTTTCACCTTCTGCTCTTTCTTCTTCATAGAACCTTTCTAGATTATTTTTTTTTGCCATAGCCAGTGTTTTTATAGTTTATATTTACTTATATTATGAAGAGTAGTTTTTTCGTCAAGTTATTTTTTTTGTCTTAATTTTTTCGAAAAATTTTGTTCTAAATAAAAAGCAGGTTTTCGCAGAGAGATAATATTCAACCAAAAAGCAGCATATTGAAATGAGTTCATTTGCGCAACTTTTATATTCTCTAAACGAGTAATAAGTGGCTTGAAAATAATAATAGAAAAAAAGAGACCATAGAGTGTTGTAAGTAAAGCTAACGCCATGCTCGGCCCTAAGGTGCTAGGATCTGAAAGATTGTATAACAATTTCACCAAGCCTAACACCGTACCAATAACTCCTAACGAGGGAGCCACATTAGAGAGCAACGTCATCATTTTTATAAGATTATCATATCTTTTCCGCACCAACGATGCCTGATTCCCCATAACCATCATGATGTCTGAAAATGGAATTTTAAGTTCTACCTGCTCTATGATAGCCGCCCAGCTTGCCGGCATTTTCGAAACGTTTACCGATTTTCTTAAGGCATCCGCTCCCCCAACATAATATGATTCGCTCATGCTCTTCAATCGTTTTACTAATTCATCCATTTGTTTTGCCATTCTAGGTGGTGAGCGAAATATGGATTCGTAGATGCCATCTTTTATTTGTCCAATATCGAAAGCTATAAATAAGAATCCAAACAAGAGCCCCACAACAAAAAAAAACGATTTTACATCCAAAATACCCCACAGTGGTTGATTGTTGTTTTCCGCTCCAATATTTACCGTATCGCCATCTATGATGTTCATGCTCGTTCGAAAAGCCGAATTATTAAGCTGCACCCCATATTCTTGAAAGGCTAGATCACCGCCTTCCGTTGCAAGAACTATGGCAAGAACAATCAGCAACATGCCCAAAATTCTAAAAAATAATTGTGTTAAAACATACATGCTTACAATTCCTTTACAAATACTTTGCTTAACTTCTTTCTACAGTAGCCCTATCATAAAAAACAGGAAAATAGTGACATTTCAGCTGTTTCCAGCTATTTCCACTCATACTTTTATTATGCATCTTAGAAAGAGTTTATATACTTACTCTATCGGAAGTTTATCGATTTCCAAAAGTTTTTAGTTTATTCTAGCGGAAATAACTGTTTTCACTCAGCACTTTACAGCTTTCAGCAGCAAAAAATGCTTGGGAAATCTCTCGTAAAAACATTGATGTTTCAAAAAATTCCGGATAACTTCGCAAGGCTCGTAGCCGCACCGATGAAAGTGTTAAATGCCGTTTCGCTCTCGTAACCGCCACATAAAAAAGCCTACGTTCTTCTTCAATTTCTGCTTGCGAGGAAAAACTTAATCTATGCGGAAAACAATATTGTTCTAAGCCACTTACAAAAACATGTTTATACTCTAAGCCTTTAGCATTATGAACGGTAAGTAAATTCACAAAGGCCTTAGCTGTTTCTGAGTTATCTTTTTGATTATCGATATTTCCAGTAAGCAGGATGCCTTCAAGGAATTCCACTAAACTTGCTTGCTGCCCTTGGCCAGATTGCTGCCCTTCGCTAGGGCGTTGTTCAAACTCTCTTGCCGATTGAACAAACTGGTTTAAAGATCCAAGCCGCTGATCTTTTTCATGTTTATCCTTTATTTTCTCGTAATAGGCCAATAACCCGCTTTTTTGAATCACAAAATAGATACTTTCGCTTAAAGACATTCCTTTAGCTTGCTTCTCTTTAAACTCTTCTGTAAATCTATAAAAACTTTCAAATCCGGCAGCCGAGCGACTGGATAGTTTGCTAAGCACATATTGGTGGTTTTCAAGAAGTTCGCCAGGCATCAGTCTTTTTTCAACTAAAATATTTTCAAATATTTTCTTCGATTGCGCTCCTAAAGAACGAGGCGGAAAGTTCAAAGCAGCCCAAAAAGCTAGGCCATCTTGCTGGTTTGAAAGAAAGCGCAAATAGTGAAGCGTTTCTTTTACCTCTTTGCGTTCATAAAAACGCATGCCCTTTACCACGCGATAAGGAATAGATCTATTTAAAAGGGCTTCCTCAAATAAACGAGATTGGTAGTTTGTTCTATAGAAAATAGCTATTTCTTCAGGATTCTCACCTTGGGCAATAAGCGCGGCTATTTTCTTGGCTACCCAGCTAGCTTCATCGAAGTCTCGTTCAAAGCGAAAATATTTTGGCTTAACACCTTGTTCACCGTTAGAAAACAAATTTTTAGGATACTGCTTAGGGTTGTTCGCTATTACCGCATTGGCTAAGGCTAGAATAGAACCCGTGCTTCTATAGTTTTCTTCAAGTACATAAATTTCTACATTTTTGTACTTTTTTTGAAAAGATAATATGTTAAAGACATTAGCACCTCGAAAGCCATAAATAGATTGGTTATCATCACCAACGGCCGTTATTTTTGCGCCTGCCTTGGCAAAAAGTTCTATCAGTTTTTCTTGGGCAAAATCGGTATCTTGATATTCATCTACAAGCAAGTAATCAATATTCTCAAACCATCTGTAACAACTTGCTTCATTGTAGGCTAGCCGTAATGGCAGAACAATGAGATCATCAAAGTCCAAGCTATTGTTATCTTTCATTTGCTCATCGTAAAGCAAATAGAGTTCAATAAAGTATTTTTTTTGGGTTTTTTTTCGGAAATTGAAGAATCTATCTACTTGCTCGGTCAAATTTTCGTTATCGGGAAAATACAATCTGTTCTTACATAAACTAATAAACCTAGAAAGCTGCATAGTGGCCTGATCATTAAAAATATGTTCTTGTTCAGGAAACTTCAGCAAGTGTTCTTTCACCAGATTTTTAATAACTGTTTTTTTCA
Organism: Spirochaetota bacterium; assembly: GCA_030621685.1. GTDB lineage: Bacteria > Spirochaetota > UBA12135 > COTS27 > COTS27 > JAUXHF01. The sequence goes on along the minus strand of JAUXHF010000016.1, from coordinate 4,044 downwards.
CAGCATCATCGACCAGTGAAAAGTTAGGCCGATACGGCGCTAGCCAATGAATATGAGTTCTCAAAAACCTAAGCCCAAAAGCATGAAAGGTAAAAACGTTTAATCCATTTTTTCTAAGAGTCGGAATCATATTCAGCAATCGGCTGCGCATTTCTTCAGCGGCTTTATTGGTAAACGTTATCGCTAAAATTTTACTTGGCAGTAGCCCTAGCGTCGTAAGCAGGTAAAAAATTTTTGCCGTAATAATTCGTGTTTTCCCAGACCCCGCCCCAGCTAGAACTAAGGAATGCTTGCTAGCCTGAGTAGCCGCACGTTCTTGTTCAGTGTTTAACGAAAAAGGAAACGATGTAGCCGTCATGGTGATGTCCTGCAAAAAAACTAAGCCAAAGTGCTAGGGATGCTACAAAGGAAAGGCTTAAAACCCCTCGCTTTTGTAAAAAACAGAATCAATATATATTGATATGCTGCCTGGCCCCAAACTGCGGTAGGGCAAGTTTAGCTCCAAGCCAGCAGGAGTCTCTTCAAGAAAAATCGGCTGCATTCCTCTTTCATCTTCAATGATAACTTCTACTTCACGAAAAGAAAAAAGCTCTTCGGGTGGCGGCGCCATCTCATCTGCAGGCGCCTTAATAACTTCTTGCTCGCTGGGATTAAGATAGTTTTCAATTTCTTCCTTGCTTAAATCTTCTATACAGTTACATATTTTTCCATCAACCTGCGCCCTGTCGCTTTCAAGCCTGTTATCGAAAAGTTTCCGCAACTCTTCTTGAGTGAACTTAGCTTCTAGGATTTTATTGGTACTTGTGCTAAGATACGGAACTCGAAAACGAATAGTCCGAAGTTTTTCAATAGTCTTGGTGCTTTGGCTTTCAACAAAGGTATCTTGTTTCACGCCCACACTAAAATCTATTTTATCACCGGGAATGAGCAACCTACCCGGCTCCACGCTCTGTTCAAAAATTCTTCCTACATTAGCAGCTCGCCCCGTAGGCAAATAACGAGCTGTTGAACGTATGCCTTTCTTCGCTAAAACATTGCTCACAGAAATATAGTTCTGTAGCTGATAATCTTCTGTCTCCAAAGTATCTGAAACCAGCCCACTGCTCACAACTAAGGCTATTTGCTTGTCTGGATCAATCCGCTCGCCAGGCCTTGGCGAATGATCGATAACAAGGCCTTTGTCATATTCTATGGAAAAACGTTCTAGTTTTACAACTTTTGGCAATCTGCTACCAGAGAATAAAGAGAATACCTGCTTTTGTACTTCATCAAGTGGCATGGCTATGAAATTGGGCATCGTGTTTTTTTTGTTGCCCGAGCTAACCACCAAGGTCACGGCTCTTCCTTGCTTCACTCGGATTCCTGGTTCTGGACGCTGCGAAATAACAAAGAATTCTGTTACATTTTCATCTAAGGTCTCATAGACTACCGGTCGTAGCTCATTTTCTTGTAACCATTTTATCGCATCAACAAGGCTTATATTCCGCAAATCCTGCAAAACACGTTCCTTGCCAGAGCCTAAGCTTAGCACAAATACCGCCATAAAAACTAAGCCAAATATAATCACGATGAGAACTGTGTATCTAAACAGAGTCCAGTTTTTTGAATGATACCAACTTTTCATGTTCTCTCTTCTCTATATATAGCCTTATTATAAGCACTTCTTAGTAAGAGCTTATACTCCCCCACAAAGAATACTCTACAGGGTTTTCTCTTTATACTTTATTTATTAATTATACAATGTTCAAAGGCTAGTAGCCGCTTTGAAGCTTTCTTGCAAAGCAGTTTTTAGCATCTTTCCTGCAAAGTTATTTCTAAGCCAGTATCGGTATTTTGTTTAAGCTGATACCTGCCCGGCTTTGTTATATGAAAAACAAATTCTGAAAGGGCCTGTTTTTTCTGGTGTATAACTTTATACCCACGAATCCATTCATTCTCGCTGAGTTTTTTTTGCTCCTCATTCCCCTTAGCATGCTTAGCTTCTTTAAAAATTGATTGCTGTTGAGCAAAAATTTTTGGGGGGTTCAAGATATCTACTTCAGCTATGGCTTGCAAGCGAAGGCCTTCGTTATGAATTTTTATATGTTCAACCTTAAGCTGCACGCCTTCTTCGGCTTTTATGCACAAGGCGCTCTGCCGGCCTAGATGTATTGAATCTACAACAATATCTCCTTCAAGCTGCAGAAGGCTACCATCGCCAAAAGAGCAGTTTTTCACACGGGCCTTAAGTTCATCCAGGCTAAGTAGCCAGCCCATGGGAATAGAGATTCTAGCTTTTTCTGAAAGCCGGCTTCCATCGGCCAGCTGAAGTTCTTCTTGCCTATCTATTATCTTTGCATCATCCGATGGGAAAACACATTGGCAGTATCCAAGCAATTTTTTTCGGATAGCTTTGTAATAAAGCTCATCCATTTTAGATCCGGTAAACATGGTAAGTTTTTTGTTTTTAAGCTGCTCTTTAAAACTATCCTTTAACGCAGAAAAGGAGAAAATACGTTTTAAATAAATAACAGCCGATGAGTGGGGCCTAGCTCCGCTTTCTTTCGCTCCGCTTTCTTTCCCTCGTGCATCTTTAGCAAAAGTATTTTCATACAAGCAAGAAATGTCTTGCATGAAGCTCTCCGGGCGAAGATGCTTTTCAAAAACTGTTTTATCTTGATTCAATTTTGGGTTTACTGAAAAAGCTAAGCTGCCTTTTATAGATTGAAGTTTCTTCATATACGATGGGACTTTATAAATAAAACAATTAAGATTAGCCGGAAAATTTCTCGATGCCTGCAAAGATGCATCTGCAGGCCTAGTGTTCTTTCCGTTCTTTGTTTCGAGCAATTGGAATTCAAGCTCTTCTTGCTCGCTAAGCTGGTTATATTCTTTATTTTGCAAAAAGAATATTTTTTCAGCCTTCGCAAGCTGATGCAGAGGCTTAGCCGCAGTAGTAAGAACACCAAGTTTTTCATAGCGATAACGTGTTGTGCCTAGCATAAAAAAATCAGCAGGGCTTTCAATGGCAAGTGCCAAGCTTGCCAGCAAACTGCTTGCTATCTGCAAATTAGTATCTTGCAAGCTAATCAGCAAATCTTTTCCCTCATCTAAAAGAGTAGCGGCTAAGCTCTGCTTAAAAAAAAGCCGATGAATGTATCCATGGCCGCAGGGTTTCTCTTCTAGCACATACGATGGCGAAAGAGCCAAGTCAGCCTTCCAGTTTTTAAGACATGGCACTAAGGGTTGCTCAGCAAGCTGTATCTCATTTTTCTCAAAAGAAAAGTTTTTTTGCTTATCCAATAACTCTAGCAACGCCGGCTTCGTGCTGGGCGAAACCATGATGATAAACGGAATTTCAATAGTCTTCCCTGTTGCTTGCCTATAAAGATTCTTCAATCCTTTTACAAGTTTAGAAAAATACTCCAAAAAACTTTGCAAAGTATAAGGATTAAAAGCTTGTGCTAACTTTATTGAAGAACTGCCAAGCCCCAGGCGCTCCCCTAGGCCACCTGCCACCAGCACAAAACTCACTCGATGAAGCTGTAAAATAGCCTTTTTTTCTAAACTCGCATGTTCTTCTAGCGAGTGTTTATCTAACGAGTATATCGGCGCTGCAGCTACCATAGCAGAGGCCCCTTTCTTGGGCTTAGCAACGTCTTTTGCTAGCTTCTCTTGCAGCTTCTGCAGCTGCCTGCGTATTTCATTTAAATAAATATTTAAGCCCCAGTCTTGCCCCTTCTTGGGAGGATGCCCTGCCTCATGATGACCGCTATACGCCTCTGAGAAACGAAGAAGTTTTTGCACAAGAGCTTTTTTCAAAGCATCATGGCTACCAAGATCTTCAAAGTCTGCAAGAAAGGAGGCATTTCCTTGCTGAACAAGAGCATGCAAGAAAAGCTGCTCGGCTGCATTAAAAATACTTTTATGTAGCCCAATGATATTCGTGAAATCATCCATATGCCTAAGTTTTCGCATGCCTTAAAATATCTTTTTTAAAGACACTAAAGTTAAAATATATTTTTTAAAAACACTAAAGTAAAAGTAAGCTAGAGTATGCCATAG
>JAUXHF010000319.1 GCA_030621685.1 Spirochaetota bacterium | reverse complement strand
AGGCTGGAAATTATAAATAACAAGAAAAACAGGCAGTTTTGAAATTCACTTTATGGCTATAGTATATATTAAACCCGGAGAAAACTTCGAATCATCCATACGAAAATTTCGTAAAGAAGTTGAGCGAGAAGGAATTCTAAAAGAACTGAAAGAAAGACAATACTATAAAAAGCCTTCGCTTATCCGCAAAGATGAGTTTGTCAAGCTCAAGAAAAAACTTAGGAAAAGAACTCGTTTTTCAAAATCCACAGCCCCACGGTTTGCGCGCTCTAGAAATTCATATTAACTTTGTTTTAAAAACTATAAAAAAAATTAAAAAAGCATGTACTTAGCTAAAAACTCCACGGCTGGCTATGGCTGCTACTGCTAAGCTAGGCTATATATATAAATCCTGCTCACGCGCCCAGAATATGCCCTAGCAGGTAATATACGTAGCCCGTAGCCCACAGAGAGCCGAAAAAGAGGTACTTATAATGATTGTTAACCTATGGCATGACATAAACCCCGGTGACGAGGCTCCAAAAAAAGTAAACGTTATCGTTGAAATCCCTAAAGGATCTAAGGTCAAATATGAATTAGATAAAAAAACCGGGATTATCTGTGTTGATAGAATTTTACACGGCGCTCTGCAATATCCCATGAATTACGGCTTTATCCCCCAAACCTACTGCGATGATAAAGACCCCTTAGATGTACTGCTTATAGGCGATTATCCCTTTGTTCCCAATTGCTTAGTCAAAGCTAGAATTATTGGCGGATTCAACATGATAGATGATGGCGAAAAAGATGACAAAATTTTCGCCGTTCATGATGACGACCCACTTTATCGCCACATTTACACTGTTGAAGACTTAAGCCCTTTCTTGATAAAAGAAGTAAAAAACTTTTTTGCTACTTACAAAATCCTTGAAAATAAAGAGGTCTCCATAGGAGAAACCTTCTCTTTAGAAAAAGCCCTTCAAGTTACAAGCACAGCCATAACCCTCTATACCACCGGTCGCCTGCAAGACTCCATTGGGTAACACAGGCCCTATCTAGGCTGGCTTGAATTGAACGCTCTGGCTTGGCTTGAATTGAACGCTGGCACTGCCCCTTGAATTGAACGCTGGCTGCCCTTGAATTGAACCGGCGCTGCCTTGAAAACCAGCATGTACATTTGTTATGCGGTTTTTCTTTCGCTTTTCATACAGCTCTGATAGCATAGCAGCCCATTCACTTTGCTGCTTTAAAATCTTTAAAAGAAGAGATATTTATATATTTCGGCAGAAATCACAAGCCCTTCGTTCGCTTTTCATAAAATGAAACTGCGGCATTTTTTTCGAAATTTTCAGTATTCCATTGACATGCAAAAAACTTTCTCTTTGTTCTTTTGGCATGCCTAACAGTTTTATCACCTCGGAGGCCTGAATACTCCCGACCATGCCACAAAGTGGCGAAAATATCCCGAAATCACGGCAGGTTGGTGTCGCCGTAGGTACTGTTTCAAAAATACAACGTAAGCAAGCCGTTTCCGAGGGAATAATACTCATCAGCTGCCCATCAAAACCCAACACCCCCGCATGAACAAATGGCTTTCTTAAAGTAAGCGCAGCATCGTGAACAATCATTTTATCACGGTTATTGTCTAAGCAATCTACAACAACATCAGCCCCCGCAACAAAGTTAGCCACGTTCTTCTCCGTTACTCTTTCATTAATCGCCCTTACAGAAATAGTAGGATTTAAAGCT
>JAUXHF010000381.1 GCA_030621685.1 Spirochaetota bacterium | reverse complement strand
TGCTTTACTTCCTTTATTCAAAGAGTTTTTTTTAAAGGCTATTCTCTTACAAGAGATTGGCTGTTTTACGTTACAAAAACACGTTTTAAAAAGTATTTTGAGGCTAAAACTTAGCATGGCTTGCTAGCATCTATGCTTTCTTGCTTTACTTCCTTTATTCAAAGAGTATATTTTTAAAAAAGGCTAGGGCTTTAAAAGCATTTTTGAAATTTAATCAATTTGATATGTAGCTTTGCCTTTGTAGCTTAATTATCTAAGCCATGTTTTTAGAGCCGTAATTCACTTGAATACCTATCGCCGCCGTGGTGTTTCCCCGAAAAAAGAAGATGTCCATAAAGCCCTAGTTCGTGCAAAGCGGTCTGGGTCTGCGCTGCGAGTGAAGCCTTCAGGGTCATCTTTTAAGTCTAAAGTTCAGCCGCTAAAAGATGCATTCTCGCCAGCACTGAAAGGGGCCTTTCACGATATACATGCTTTAGGTAAAGATCCGCTCTTCCTTATGCATAGCGATGGCAGTGGCTCGAAAAGCAACCTTGCCTATCTTATGTGGAAAGAAACTGGTACGTACAATTTCTTTCGAGGGATTAGCGAAGACGCCTTAGTCATGAATAGCGATGATCTTATGTGCGCGGGGCTTCATCAAAGAATGTATTTCTGCTCGTCTATTGCTCGTAACAAACGGAGAATTCCTTATAAGGTTTTGGCTGCATTATTTGAAGGAAATGAGATTTTTTGCGAAAAATTACGTTCCTTTGGTATTGAAGCCCGCCTCTTAGGCGGAGAAACTGCCGACCTTGGCGAAATTGTTCAAACCTTAGTGGTTGATGCCAGTGCTTGTGGCTGGATGAAACAAGAGGATTTAATTTCTACTAAGAATATAAAACCTGGCTCGCTTATTGTGGGCTTAGCTTCTTTTGGTAAGGCTAGCTATGAAGAAAAATATAACTCTGGAATTTCAGCCAATGGCTTAAGCTCGGCGCGCCACGATTTACTTCAGAAAAAGTATTTGAAAAAATATCCAGAAACAGTTGACTCAAGCAGTGAAAGTTCTTTGCTGTACTCGGG
>JAUXHF010000092.1 GCA_030621685.1 Spirochaetota bacterium | reverse complement strand
GTTGGCTAGATATCAAAATTAAAGAAAATATTCAAGCTGAAGGCATCGGTGAATTGCTTGCCTCTAAAAAAGCTTACCTCGAAAGAAAAGTTGAAGCCATAGAGAAAATTTATTCCGGTAATTAAAGAGGGCACTACTGGGTCAAGGCCTTTAGATGGTAGCTGCTCTTGAAAGGTTTGGTCTTGTAATCGGAGGACTGGGCCAGACCCTGTAGCTCCCAAAAGAGAATAGGTCACGTTATGCGTACTTTGCTGCGAGGAGTTGAAGAGTATATTGGCACGTAACTCTAAGTAAGGCTTCAGCCATTTAAGTGGAAATTCTGCTTTAAATGAAAAAGCACCTAAGTATGTACTACTTTCGTATTCACTAGAAATAGTGTAGTCTAGTTCGTAAGATCCGGGTAAAATATTTGCTGCGTCTACACTTTCTATGGTATAGGTAGAACTGCTTACAGCTTCCTCTAACGCTACGAGAGTGTTAATAAAGGTTAAACCGCCACTAGCATAAAATCGGATATGATCGGCATTAAAAAAATTATAGCTTATCGATAGAGAATAAATTTTTGTAGTGGTAATAAAGCTTTTTGCTGAGTAGTCTATTATCTGGCTTAAAGTTTTCAAAATACTAAATGTAGATATGGGAAGGCCATAAACAAAGGAAAACACGAGGCGATCGAGGTTGTAGCGTTTAATATCAAAGTTAAACCTTATGCCAATAAAAGCTACAAAAGTGGGCAAATTTAAGATAACATTATTGCCAGCTTGCTTGCCTGAATAAACATAGGAAATAGTTTCTGGAGGCGCTAGGAGCTCGTTGTTGCGAATGGTTTTCTTTAAGAATCGTGTAACCTCTGTTGTGGAGGAGACTGGAAAAATAAATTTTGTGCCACCAATGAAGCTGACGTTGAAATTTGGAATAAACCAGCCTATACTAAGCGAGCCATCTGAAGATAGCCCGGGTGCTAAAGATGAAATAGAATTTACGTAAGAGTTTATAAAATCGTCGATAGCAAAAACATATTCTGAGAGGAATTCTCGTGTATATTGTTCTGCGTAAATATATTCTAAAGAGTCGTTTCCCTGTGCATAGAGTTTTTGCTGACCTTTGCCTGCCAGCAGACTTAGCAAGAGAGCCAGCAGAGCCAGCAAAATGACTGGGGCTGGCCTAAGAGAATTCAAAAAACGTTGTTTATGCCTGAATATTTTCATAAAACCTTTGAATGAGCAAGGCTGTTTTTTTCTGTAACTCTGAAAAGCTAGCTATGTTATAAGAGCTATTATTTACAGTAAGAAAGTCTTCTTGAAGTTTCCAATCGTGCTGTTTTTTTTCAGCAGAAAAAGAATCTGCTTGCTGTCGAAAAATATGCATTTTTTTTTCTTGTTTCAAGAAAGTAACTTGTCGTTTAGCTAAAGCCTTTGTTTTTGAAATGCTTTGCATAAGTGCTTTTTCTAAATTGATAGAACCAGAAAGATAGGCTAAAATTTGCGGTATGCCAATAATGGCATGAAGCTTTTCTGTTGCTAATTTTGTTTGTTTTTGCTTCATAATCTTACGGACTTCTTCAACGATAGCATTTCCGTGAAACATTTGCTGGCAGCGTTGTTCTATGGCCTTATGCAGTGCGGGCTTGCTGGGCAACAAGGCAATTTTAAGCAGATTAAACCCTGGAGCTTTTTGCAGGCCACGAAAAGTAGAATAGAGCATCGTAGTTGTCCGCATAAGCTCTAAAGCACGAAGAATGCGCCGGGAATTTTTCGTATCAACATGTTCATAATACTTTGGATCTTTTTGCTTTAGCTCTGCTAAAAGTGGCTTAAGACCATGGCTAGCAAGGCTGCTTTCTAGATCTTTTTTAACCTGGGCAGTTTCTAAAATATTCTTTGCTGGCTGCTGCTGTGGAAGTCCTTGTTCAATACAGCGAGAATATAGCGATGGACCGCCTATTACAAAATAACGCTGAAAGTTGGAAACGTTTTTTTTTTCTGAGATTGAATAAAGGCCATGAGTTTCTGTAAAAAACTATAGGCAGAAAATTTTTCGTGTAGCTCTAAAAAACTGAGAAAACTGTAAGAAAATTGTTTTTGTTCTGCTAGGCTGGGCTTGGCTGTGGCAATATCAATATTTTTATAAAATTGTTTTGAATCGGCATTTATCAGGCAAGTGCTAGCATCCTTAGCTAAAGCATGAGCCAAGGCTGTTTTTCCAGAAGCTGTGGGTCCTGTTATCAGTACAATTTTTTCCATGGTAAGTGCAAGGCAAGGCAATTTGATATTTTTTAAAAGCTTTTTCTAAGTCGAACCCTTCAGCATCTTATTTTGATTTGAATTTATTTGTATGACAAGGCCCGCTCTAATCAGCTGCCTTTATCTTTTCTTTAAGCGTAGGGTTAGCCCCTTCACTCTTATATTCTTCACTTGGGCTTGCTGCTTCTTTAGCTCTTACTGGGCCTTGTATTTTCACTGTTTTCTTGATGGCTGGACTCATCGGCAATAGTTTTATCTTGCTGGGCAGTGCTTGAAGAAACTGATTGAAGGTTCTCTTCCTTTGTGATAGCGGCAACGGCAGTTTCCTTTGTGATAGCGGCAGTAGCTTCACTGGCTAGGACTTCGGCTTGACCCTCTGTGCTAGCGCTAGCGGCAGTAGCTTCACTGGCTAGGACTTCGGCTTGAGTGGATTTTCGAAGAAATTCGATTTCGTCTTTATAAATATCGATTTCTTCTTGATCGGTAGTATAGTGGACTTTTTTTTCCAGTAAATGATCTATGGCTACTAAAGCCTCTTTTTCGCCAACGGCTTCATATTCTGCTGGGCTTAGGTAACGGAGTTTTTTTGAATACTCTATACAAACATAGGCAAGCTCGTAACGGTTACCTTGATAATTTAAAAGTTTTTCCATTGAAAAGTACATAACTTCCTCTTTTAGCCGCTTTCGGCTATTGGCTTATTCGCTATTTAGTTTTAGCTGCTTCTATCAGCAACTATTAATAATTAATAATTGTTTTTATGCTATGCTTATATGAATTTATATAAGGCTAAAAGTTCTTCTTGTAATCTTATCCTGAAAACTATAATAAATCAAGCTAATTGCTATTTTCCATGCTATGGTGTCATCTGTTTATGCTTAGATTTTTGCTGAAATCCTTAATAATCTGGCTTCATACATATTTTCACTCTTAAAAGCTAAGCATTCTTCATTGCTTGTAGCAAAGTTGTAGTTGCTTGTAGCCAATTGTAGTTATACTCTATAAATACATAGTGAATAAAACCTCTCTATAAATAGAGGGTAAAGAAAACGTTAATAATCTTATGAAGCTAACAAAATTCCCAGTGCTTACATGGCCTTTGTTGGGTGTTTTGGGCTATTTTTTTTCAGAGCGAACTACAAAAGATAAGCTTGTTTTCTATTTAGCGCAATTGTTATATGGCTACTTGTTTGTTTCGTTTATATTCTATAAAGTGGCCTTGCTGGTATTGCCTTATTTTTTAGAGCAAGCATGTACCATATTGTTTGAAGTTAATATACTGGGCAGCATACTATGCTTGCTTTACCTTGCTAGCACAGAGATGCTTTCAGTTTCAATTTTTAAGCTAGAAGGTTTTCTTGATATCGGTGCTGCTTCGGGCTTTTTTTCTAGGTTTAAGACATTTTTTCTAGCTAAGAGTAAGTAAAAATAAGCAGAGAAGCTAAAAATTAAAAGAGTAACAGAAAAATCTTTCACAGAGTTTTCCAGCCAGCTAGCTTTTTGGCGGTCTTGTAAATATCGCCGGCGCCAATGGTGAGGATGACACTTAGAGCGCTGGGCTTAGCGTTAGTAGTAGTACATGCGGGTTTTTCAGTTTTCAAATATCTCATGAGCTCTGGGACGTTCTTACAGAGTTCTAATCGCAGGGCCTTAGGTTTTTTTAGCTTATGTACTTCATCAGAAATCATGGAGGAAGAGACATTTTTAATGGGAGGCTCATTGGCAGCATAAATGGGCATGATAAAAACAGTATCGGCCTTTAAGAGTTCTCTAGCAAAACCTTTGTAATGCAGAAGTGTTCTGCTATAGCGGTGAGGCTGGAAAATAACCACAATTTTCGCGTAGTGATGACGTAAGGCAGCCAGGGTAGTGGCTATCTCTGTAGGATGATGTCCGTAATCGTCTAGTATTGAAAAACCATGCCAACTGCCAAGCTGTGAGAGCCGGCGATCTACGCCTTTAAACTCACTTAAGGCTTCTTGAATAGGGCCCAGGCCTATGCCAACTTCTAAGGCAAGTGCTGCGGCTGCTAAGGAATTTAAGATGTTATGATCGCCCGTCATGCTTATGCGAACGACCCCTAGAGGCTTTCTGGCTGCTATAAGCATGTAACGCGAATAATCTCTATGCCTTTCAAGAATCTCTGCTTCAAAATTGGCCCTTTGCTTGCCATAATTGTTATAAGCAAAGGCTGTGCCTGCTAGAGCATAGGTGGCAAAAGGCTTTTCAACCTTATCTAAGAGAGCGACTATACGTTGGTCAGAAGCGCATAAAAAAGCTTTTCCAAAAAAAGGTGTTTTGTTTATAAAACTTAGAAAACTCTGGTTTAAATTCTCTTCAGTCTTATAGAAATCAATATGGTCACTATCGATATTGGTGACGATGGAAAAGATAGGAGATATTCGCAGAAAGGAGCCATCGCTTTCATCGGTCTCGCAGATGATAATTTCGCTACTTCCCAGTTCAGCGTTAGATTGAATGCCAAACCATTTGCCGCCAATAATGGCCGTTGGCGAATAGCCGGCCTTACGAAAGATAGCCGTTAGCAAAGAGGTGGTGGTGGTTTTGCCATGCGTGCCAGCCACAGCCACGCCTTTCTTTAAGCGCATTATTTCAGCCAGCATTTCACCGCGACTAATAATAGGAATGCCCTTGTCTCGGGCTTCAAGAATCTCGGGATTGGCGGGCGAAATTGCACTTGAAGTAATCACGACATCTAAGGGCGTTTTCACATTTTCTGCCCCATGTCCAATGGAAATGCTTATGTTGAAGTTTTTTCTTAACTCATCGATTATGCTTGAAGATTTAATATCGCTGCCTGTTACCTCAAAACCCATAGAGCGAAGAATCTTAGCGAGAGCAGACATGCCAATGCCACCTATGCCAATAAAGTGCAATTTCCGAGTTTTGCCAAAAGGCTTCTGTAAAACCATGCTTGTAATTAAGATAAAACCATGCTTGTAGCTAATGAAAGGAAGCGATGAGCCTGTTGGCGGGGCCAGGCCAAGGTTTACCATGACATGAAGCATGGTTTCCATGCCTAAGAGTATGGTGGCTCCCAGCACAAAAAAACGATCTTGAGCTGACTGCGTAATTTCTAATAACCTAAGGCATTCTCGTAATAAGAAGACATATAGCGCTAATACCGTGATAGCCCCTAAGGCGCCACCAAGATTCACTATTACGGCAAAACTAAAATCGTTATGGGCATCGGGCAGCCTGAAGAAATTATAAAAAGAGAGGCTATTCTCGTTATGAAACAAGGTTCCAAAAAGCCCTCCTTTTTTTATGGCCGCTAAAGATTGCAGCACATGATAGCCCGTTCCAAGCGGGTCTTGTTCGGCTTGTAAAAACAAAATACGCTGGCCTAAATATTCTTTGGTATTTACGAACCAAAGACCCAGTGGTAGCAGCAACAGGCTTAATCCTGCCATGTATTTTATTGACATACCAGAGAGCATAAAAAGAATGATCCCCGTGGTGAAAATGAGAATGGCTGAAGATACATCTGGCTCTATGGCAATAAGCGCAGAGCAGAAAACGAGAATTAGCATAAGAGGAAAAACCTCTTTACCGGGAGAGGTTTTTCGTTGCTTTTTCCGGGCGATAAGCTCGGCAAAGACAATGAGTAAAAATGGTTTTATTATCTCTGAGGGCTGTAATGAAAAAGGCAAGCCGGGAAGGTTAATCCAGCGTCTTGCCCCATGGGTTATTTCTGAAACGCCCGGCAGAAAAACTAAAAACAATATTCCAACAATAGCCAAAAATAAAATTTCGCAACTTTGGTAGAGTTTCCGTCTATTGAAGAAAGAAAAAAACAGCATGACCATCAATGAAATAAGCAAGGCAAGAAATTGACGACTCACGAAATGGTATGGCTGGCCGGTGTACTTCATAGAAATGAAAAAACTCGAAAAAAACAGTAAAGCAATCCCCAAAATACTGAGAAAGCTACTTACAATAAAAAATGAGCTTTGCGGCGAGGAAAAGAGGGCTTTTTGTAAAGTTTTCATACCTGTTTTTTTATTTGAGGCAAAGTGTTATTCAAGCTCTGGTGTATATCTTTATAAAATTACAAAGCTTTGCGAAGAATAGCGGCAAAGGCTTCTCCACGTTGTTCATAGCTTTTAAATTGATCAAAACTGGCACAGCCCGGTGAGAGCAAAATTATCTCTGGATATTTGTTGCTAAGATCTCGTAAAAGCAGTGTTTTTTTAGCATCTTGCCATGCCAAGAGAACGGCATCGGCAAACAAAGGACATACGTTTATTTTTGTTTTCAAGGAACTTTTACTCGGTCTTACTTTTGATAGGGCTTGTTTAGCCACTAAGACTCGTTTTATTTTTTCGGCTGATTCTCCGTATAGGTAAATCAGTTTTACGTCTTTTAGCTGTTTTTGCAGTACTCGGAAATCAAGGTTTTTGTCTTGTCCGCCTAAAATTAGGCGTACATGTTGTTTTTGCTGGGCTGAAAAAAATGCTAAGGCATTTTCCACCGCTTGGAGGGTGGTGGCTTTCGAGTCATTTATCGCCATAATATCGGCATGCCTAGTTTTTACTACTTGCATACGATGCGCTGGCGCTGTGAACAAATTTAGCCGTCTAAGAAAAAAATCTTTTTGGCGCCGCTGTTTTGCCGGAAGATGCAGGAAACTGGCCGCTAAGCTGGCCAGTAACGTGCTACTGTTGATGAACAAAGGTTTTTTTTTGCTTATTTCCCCACTTTCCCCACTTTGTTTAACGCTTACTTTACTTGTTAGGCCTAGGCGTAGAGGCATGGCAAAGAGCGGCTTTGTTTTGCTAAGAAAGAAGCTGCCAGTGTTTTTTAAGTTTTTCTGCCCAGTCTTTGAATCGCTATGTTTTTCCAAAAGCAAAAAATCGCTGATTTTTTCTAAAGTATTTTTGCGGCTATTTGTTTCTGCTTTTTCTGCCTGCGCTAAAGTCGATGTTGTTGTCTCTGTTTTTACTACGGAAAAATTTCTCATCTGAAAGCTGGTGTGGTAAGGGTTTTTTTTTATCTTTTTTCGTATTGGAGCTGAGTTAAGATTGCAAAGAAAAGTATCTTTGCCCCGCATGAAGTTTAAGATATTAAGCTTGCTTTGTTGGTAGGCGGCTACACTTGGATATCTATCTAAGTGGTCTTCTGCTAGGTTCGTGATGAGCGCCGTATTACAGCGGAACTGTTTGATATCTTCTAGCATATAACTAGAGAGCTCCAATATTAAAACATCAGAGCTAGCCAGGCCAGCCAATTTAGGGATGAGGCTAGCTATGGGAATACCGATGTTTCCGCCGACTAAAACCTTTCGTATTCCCCGTAGTATGTGAGCGATAAGCAGCACGCTACTTGTTTTGCCATCGGTGCCGGTCACGGCAATTATTTTCTTGTTTTTAAGCAGGGGGTAAAAAAAATCGATATCATTCCAAATAACAATACCTTGTTCTTTGGCGGCATGCA
>JAUXHF010000178.1 GCA_030621685.1 Spirochaetota bacterium | reverse complement strand
ATCCGCTAGAAATAAGGATTGCGAGGAGTTATCTAATGGCAGCAGGCGAAACAAGGAGGTATGAAATTAGCTATAGCTTCAGCGACCAAGGCGTCAGCGTTAGCGGTGAGTTGATTTTTTACATAGATTTTTCTTCCTTAGGTTTGTCGGACACTTCGGGGGCTGTAAAACATAAAACCCTCCCATTAACACAGAACATCCACGAACACGCTGAGTATATATTAGCGTTTTATTCTCTTACTATATCTTATCTTTATGATGGCACGAACTGGCGGTTTAACCTCCTATTATTTTTACCAAAAACATTCAAAGACGGCGTTATATATCCAGCATTATCAGATGTACCAGAAGCCTATAAAGCTATTGAGGATGTAAGCATTGAGCTTTTGGAAGAACAAGACCTAGCGAAGACACGCGAAGTACCCCGTACTCGCCGTCCCACGATTGCCGACCTAGACCGAGCAGAGCAGATACATCTTGTAGACAGGCTTGACCTAATAAAGTACGGCGGCGGCTACGTTCGTTATTTCAGCGAGCAGGATTTTTCTTTTAAAAATAGAGAGTTTTTTCTCATCACCAATAGCCCCCATGAAAAAACCCTATACACAAACCGAGAGATCTCTTTGCAAGACAGCATATTGGGCATCGCCTACAAGGGCGACTTCACAAACTTAAGCGACTTCTACCTAGAGGCTTTCGGGCTGCGCTTAGCAACAGAAGCTCCAAAAAAATACGAGAGCATCGTCCTCTTTAACCACGATGGCACAGAAGAAAGCGAAGACATGCTCTGTTCCTATTTTGCCTTGAAAGAGCCGCTCTCTGTGGATGACAGGATCGTAGCCTATTTTAATGCTAACGAAGAACAAAACAATGATAGCTTCGTCCGGCTGATGAAGCCCCTGCAATATTCCCTGCGCTACAACAACATAGCCCTAGGCGGGCTTGATGCTGTGAAGTCGCTGCAGCGGCTCACTTTTTCTTTTGAAGACACAGAAAGCCTTGAGCTGGAGCTTAGCATCCGTAACGATTACAGCTCGGCTGGAAATTGGCGGGCTTTTGGCATCCAAGCGGCAGGCCTGGGCTTTGGCGAGGGCGAATACGGGGTGGTGGCTTTCGGCGGAGGCTCGATAGGCGACCATAGCACCACCATCACGATGCCAAGGCAGTGGCAAAGACATTCCTTTTTTGCTCCGGGCATACAAGCAGAGGTTTTTGACAGGAATATAAAAATGCTGGGCTTAAGCGCAGCCTACAAACAGATACAACAAATACGGAAATAGGAGAAACTATGAAGTTTGAAGAACTAGAGAAAATAAAACCGGGCGCAACCCCTGAGAAACTAAACGAGGTTTTCAATAAAAATACTGAAGCCTTGAACTTTTTTCTGCCGGCCCTAGCCGCCGAAATAAACAAATTATCTAAACAATTGAAAACAAAACAAACGTAAGGAGATAGAAAATGGTACAAATTAATATAAAAGGAAAGCCGATAAACCTTCCTGAAGTCGGAAGTAAATTTTGGGGAAAAACATTGCTGAATGCTTTTAAGGAAATAGCCGCAGCTCTTAACACTTTGTTTCTTGAGAAATCCACAAAAGAAGCAGATGAGGTTTTAAAAGGCAAAAAAACTTTTTTTACTATTCCCGTGCTTGCAGCAGAAAGTCAATCAAATACGGATACCGAGGATACTCCTTTTATCACAAGGCAGATATTTGATGCTGAAATTACAAGCAACGTTAACAACCTTAGAACCGTGACAAATAATATTGACACAGAATTAAATAATCTTTCTGTACAGCACTCCAATCTTATTCGCCATATTATGCCTACAGGTACTATTATGCCAATGTATGAGAAATCTGCTCTTCAAGAAAGATCTTATAAACAATACTGGGCTAGCTGGATTCCCAGTGATGAAGACGATCCCGATGGCACAAAAACTTGGCTAAGTGAAAAACTCTTACAAGAGTATTCTAGCAACCTTCGCGGTCAACCCTCTCGCATTCAAGGAACTCATTCTGGCTGGTATAAACTTAGTGGTATGTGGGCACTTTGTATTGGATATTTCCCACTTCCGCTCAACTTTTTTCCATCGGAGCTAACGTATTCAGATGAGAGTGGAGAACTTAGTCGATCCAAGCCCATGCCCCTTATCATTCCTGACTTAAGCGATGCTTTTCTTATGGGCGCAGATAACGGCTTAGCCACAACAGCGGGCATGAACAGTTTCACCTTACAAGACGAAAACATTCCCAACCATGCTCATCAGTTTGATGTTGACTATCGAAATAAAGTACAGACAAGGAATACTGTTGAACAGAGTACCGGCTACACTGATCATGCAAAGTTATATACCGCTAATCTAAGTGACATCCATGCAGAAATTTCTCCCGATGAAAGTTTTTCTGATACAACTTGGAATTATTCAAGCTCTAACGAAAGAAAATATGCAAGCATGGGCGGCATGCACGACCATACTTTAGCCTTAGGCTTACAGAGAAACACATATAGAGTAGGCTTAAAAAATTCGGATCAAGGAACAAAGTTTGGGGGGCCAAATCGTAATGTTACAACTGAAGCACTTACTTTTCCAAGCTCAGGCAGTACCTACGTAAACCCGAGGAATAAGGTAAGTTATACCAACACTCCATCTGGCTGGGATTCCTACAGTTCATCGGCTTATTATAAAAGTGGTACACGTTCAACAACCCCAGTTAGCTATAGTTATCGTGACTCTGCTAATAGCAATATTACTCTACATTCTAACATTCAAACTTCGAATTCCCAAGTAGCCGCGTATACAAGAATGTCGCGCCCGCATCAGCATTGTATTTTCATTCCGAAAATCACCGACAAAACTGCTGGAACCTATAAAAGCAACGGAACTGTTATATCATCAGCTTCCGCTATTGATGTAAAAGCAGCCATTAAAAAACTTCAGGTTCGCTATATGATGCTGCTAGCATAAAACAAAGAAATTTTTACACTACAATACAAGGAAAAAACTATGGTCTTACCATTCAATCCAATTGACCCCTTACGCTTTATCAATGAAGTTGTTACAGCAAAACAAAAAAGAAAAATGCAGCAAGAGCAGCAGAAAAAAGCTGCAGAAGCCGAAAAAAAAGAATTAGAACAACTTCAAGGCTTAGAGACCTATGAAATAGAGGATCTCTATAAGAAATTACGTTTCGGTGAAGGTGAAGATGATTTAAGAAAATATGATCTTGGAGAATCACTAGCTTATCATCTTAATCCTAACAGTCTCTATAAACAGCTTAGTAGCCAAGATCCCTTAGTAAATCACAGTAGCGATGAAAACTTAATGCTGCTTCGCCAGCAAAGAGATGACGGTTTTACCAAGGCTGATCAGGCTAGGCTTCAGGAAATACAAAACCAGCAAGACATCCAAACAAAGCGTGCCTTAGGTACCATTGAGCGTGGGGCGATAGAGCGAGGCGCCAACCCCTACACCACTCGTATTTTTAGCAAAATTGCTGCCGCTCAAGCAGCGGCCAATAGCGCTAAAGATAAAGGCTTAGCCTTAGATCAAACAGCCGCCTTACGCCAGCAAAAGGCTCTTGGCCAGCTTGAAAACACTATTCAATCTCGTTTTAACAGAGATGCCTCTGTGGCCAATGCTCAAGATTCAATAGCCCAGGCCAATACAAATTGGCAGAATCAAACTGCACAAGAAAACTGGGATAGGCAGAATATCATAACTGATAAAAACGTAGATATTCAAAACAACTTGGTTGGCGACAATACCAGCAATCTTCTCCGTGCTCAAAAAGCCACTCTTGATAGTGAAAATGCTAAACGCAAGAGGCTCGCAGATTTTTATTCTGCTAAAGCTGATAAAGCCCTCGGCTTATCCACCAACTACGGGGACAGTGCTGATGAAACCTTTCAAAATGCTTTTAATACTGGCCAGCAATTTTTTTCAGGTTTTACTCATACAAATTGATAAGCTGGCAGCTAAAAATTATTTAAAGGAGAACTCCTATGCTAGAAAATATTCCTATCGAGCTAAGTCCCCAGGCTGCCAGCCAATCTATATCGGCGCTCTGGTATGCCACCGCCTCGGCGGTGGCCACGCCTGCGCTCTTTTTATATATGATAAAACGCTGGGTTACTCGCGTTGAAAAACGCCTCGATTCGCTTGAACAGAATTTCATTATTTTCCAAAAAGAACTTATCGGCGTGGAAGAAAAGGTAGTGAAACGCAATGCCTTCGAGCGCAAGATGGATGGCTTAAATAAAGACCGCGAGAAAATGCTGGGACAAATAACTGAGCTTAAAGTTTCTCTCGCCCGCTTTGAAGCCGTGCAAGATATGAAAAAATGACAAAGTATTTCAATGAAGCACTAAAAAAAACGCTGGGCCACGAAGGCGGATTCAGCAATGATCCCGCAGATAGCGGCGGCAGAACCAATTACGGCATCACCCAGAGCCTTGCGCTGCGCTACGGCTACACAGGCGATATGAAAGACCTTACTCAAGAAAAGGCTAAAGATATTTACTATAAAGCC
>JAUXHF010000296.1 GCA_030621685.1 Spirochaetota bacterium | reverse complement strand
TGGGCGGCGGCTTGGGTCTTGGAAAATTAGGCCTAGCTAAAGTAAAAAAATCTTTCCAGCCAGAGCTCCAAAATTTTAAAGACGGAGCCTATTTGAAAAAATTTAACCTCTTGCCCTCGGCCAAGCAGGGCCTCGCCGGCACAATTACCCAGCGAGCGAGGCATTATTCTCTGGGCGAAAAAAGAGTAGCCACTAAATTATCTGATTATCTAGAAAAAAACAATGTTTTGAAAATAAGGAAAACTGGCGAAAAATCTAAAGTTGCTATTTCTAAGCACCTTAGCAGCTTGCGAGAAAAAGCTATAGAGGATCTTAAAGAAAAAAGAAAACCTTTTGAACGGCTAGTTTTTGATACCAAAAAAATAATAGCGGAAATAGAAAACCATCCTACCTACACCTATGCCGGACTCAAAAACGCAATGGAAGAAAACACTTTAATACGCAACTTCATCGACGACTTAGGTAAAAAAAGCAAGGAAGGAAAAATAACTGGCACAGACTTCAACGTAGTTTTCAAGCACGCATCCGCCAATCGTTACACCGAAGCAGGCGCCCTCAAAAGCAACAAAGAAATAGCGCCCATTCTGTACGGAGTGAGGAACACCTTAAGAAAAAAAATCTCCTTGGCACAAAGAACGGCTTTAGAAAAAGCCGAACAAGAATACTTTTTTTCGAATACCTTATTTAAAAATATGGATAAGGCCGTAGTAGACCAAACTGGGAAAATCGGTTTGGGCGAAAGGCTGGGCGTAGTAGCCTCCAAAGTTACCGGAGCCGGTGCTGGTGGTTTGCTGGGTTATGCCGCCAGCAAACATCAAGACCTAGGCTTTGGCGGGACGCTTGCGCTCACGGGAGCAGCTGCCCTTGGCGGCAATCGCTACGGCGGCCCAGCCCTGCGGAAAACATTGAAAAGCCTAAATACCCCAACTAAACCTTATGGAGCATTTGGAAAACAGCCTTACACGGCAGACCAGCAGGCTCTGCGAGAATTGGTACGACTTATGAAAGAAAAGGAACAAGAAAAATGATAGATCAGCTTCCAATTGAACCCCAAATAATGAAGCAGGCGCTGCCGGCTATATGGTATGCTCTCGCCTCGGCGGTGGCCACGCCTGCGCTCTTTTTATATATGATTAAACGCTGGGTTAGCCGCGTTGAAAAACGCCTCGACTCGCTTGAGCAGAATTTTATTGTTTTCCAAAAAGAACTTATTGCGGTAGAAGAAAAGGTAGTTAAACGCAATGCCTTTGAGCGCAAGATGGATGGCCTAAATAAAGACCGCGAGAAAATGATGGAAAAAATAACTGAGCTTAAAGTTTCTCTCGCCCGCTTTGAAGCCGTGCAGGAAATGAGGAAATGAAGCAGGCTTATCTATTAGCTATGCCTAGTCGTATTTTTAAAGCAAGTAAAGACACGTTAAGCTTCTCGGCAATACCAGCAATATTATTAACTTCATCAGCAAGTTTATTGATGAGTTCTACAGGCATAAGTATTTTGGCGGCTAATCTATTAGCCGCAATTTCTCCGAAAAACCCCATACTTTTTTCAGCACGATATAAACCATCATCTGTTATGCCATCTCCTATAAGGTCTTTATGAAGAAGATAGTGGGCATACTCATGAGCCAAAGTAAAACGCTGTCTGTGTGGATGGTGAAAGTCATTTACAATAATTTTATATTTATCACCATCCTTTTCTATCTTTCCCGAAACGTTTACTGCTAGTGGTTTATATAAAAATTCAACACCAGATTCGCTAACTATTTTTTCAATATCAACTGGAATCTTTTCTGTATATTTTTCAATAATTTTTTTTACGCTATCATTAATGTTTTTATATTTTTCTTCACGAATAAAAGATTTTCTTTCCATATGCTCACCCTTCCTTATAGTAGCTATCTATAAAAAGTTTATTCACTTTTCTCAATTTATACATGTTTCTTATTTTCGGTTCTGTTTCTTAATCTCTGCATGTTTCTTAACCACCCCAGGTTTTAGCTCACCTTCTTCAAAATTTCCTTCTACTTTATCTGCTAATTCTTTAATAAACGCATCATCCGAAAGTAATTCATCTTTTATTCTATTTTCGAGCTGAAGAAATTTCTCATCTATCGACTTACTGATTGC
>JAUXHF010000095.1 GCA_030621685.1 Spirochaetota bacterium | reverse complement strand
TTTTTGCTTAGAGAGGCCAGCCAGCCAGCCAGCTGGCTAGGAATATTCAGAGCCTTTAGAGTAACATGAGTTAATAATGTATCGGCGCTAGCATCAAAAGAAAGGAGCTTGTAGGCTAGGCTAGGCTAGGTTGCTTGTTACTGGGTAACTGTTATAGAAATTGAAGGGGGAAAATATAAGCGGTTTGTTTATAAAGAGTTTTTGCTTAGAGAGGTCAGCCAGCCAGCCAGCTGGCTAGCTGGCTGGGAATATTCATAGCCTTTAGAATAACATGAATTAAAAGAGTGTTAGTTAATAATGTTAGTTAATAATGTTAGTTAATAATGTTAGTTAAAAATGTTACTTACAGCGTGTTACAGCGTGTTACGAATATAATTTAGGGTAGAGCCTGCCCAAAACCATTTAATTTGCAAAGCTCCGTAGCTATGCTTCACGGGGATATGCTCTAGCTGGCCATGGCTGTGGTGAAGGGTAAGCTGAAGGTCTTTGCCCGGAGCAAAATTCTCAAGCCCGTTCACGCTTATAAGATCATCTTCTTGAACGGCATCGTAGTGGTTAGGGTTTTTAAAAGTCAAGGCCAGCATGCCTTGTTTCTTCAGGTTTGTTTCATGAATTCTAGCAAAAGAGCGGACGAGTACCAGCTTCACGCCTAAATGCCGAGGTTCCATAGCTGCATGCTCCCTAGAAGAGCCTTCGCCAAGGTTTTCATCGCCTACCACTACGCTATGAATGCCGGCTGCCTTATAGGCTCTTTGAGTATCTGGCACGGGGCCATAACCGTCGCTTACATGATTTTTAACACTGTTTGTTTTATCGTTATAAGCATTTGTGGCACCAATATACATGTTGTTGCTGATGTTATCTAAATGCCCTCGAAAACGTAGCCAAGGACCTGCCATAGAGATATGATCCGTAGTACATTTGCCCTTGACCTTTAAGAGAAGGCGTAGCTTCGTGAAATCTTCGGCCTTGTTCGCAGCAAAAGGGCTAAGTTTTTTAATTCGGCTAGAATTCTCATCTATAAGAATATTCACCTGCGATCCGTTATCTGGCGGGAGTTCCAAGCGATTATCTTTAACGGCGAATCCGTTAGGGGGAAACGCTAAGCCCTTAGGTTCAGATAGGCGAACCATGCCGGCCTCTTTCGTGGGCAAAGAATCGCTAAGGGGGTTGAATTTTAAAGATCCAGAAAGAGCCATGGCCGTCACGATTTCAGGTGAAGCAACAAAGGCATGGGTGTTTACATTGCCGTCATTGCGTTTGGCAAAATTTCGGTTAAACGAGGTGAGAATGGAATTCTGGCGATCCTTGTTATCGATATGACGTTTCCACTGCCCAATGCAGGGGCCACAAGCATTGGCCAGCACCATGCCGCCGATGTCAGTGAAGGACTGCATGTAGCCATCGCGTTCTAAGGTATAGCGAATTTGTTCAGAGCCGGGAGTAAGGGTGAATTCACTTTTGAATTTCAAGCCTAAGCTTTGCGCTTGTTTAGCGATGGAAGCCGAGCGGGTGATGTCCTCGTAAGAAGAGTTTGTACAAGAGCCAATAAGGCCTACTTCCAATTTTTCTGGCCAATTATTTTCTTCCACCTGTTTCTTGAAGTCGGAGATAGGAATAGCTCTATCGGGAGTGAAAGGACCGTTGATATGCGGCTCTAATTGGCTGAGATCTATTTCAATAAGCTCATCAAAGTAATTTTCTGGATGGGCGTAAACCTCGGCATCGGCCGAAAGATGCTGAAGTATCGAAGAAGCCATGTTGGCTAAGGGCAGGCGATTTGTTTCTTTTAAGTATTCCGCCATGTGCGAGTCGTAGGCAAACACTGAAGTGGTGGCGCCAATTTCGGCGCCCATATTACAAATGCTGCCTTTGCCGGTAGCCGAAATGCTTGTGGCGCCATCGCCAAAATACTCAAGTATTTTTCCAGTGCCACCTTTTACCGTCAGCAAGCCGGAGAGTTTTAAAATAACATCTTTAGCAGAGGTCCAGCCGCTTAGTTTTCCGGTAAGTTTAATCCCGGTAATTTTAGGATGCTGCAATTCCCAAGGCAAGCCCAGCATGACATCAACGGTATCGGCGCCGCCCACGCCAATGGCCAGCATGCCAAGGCCGCCAGCGTTCACGGTATGTGAATCGGCGCCTATCATAAGACCGCCGGGAAAGGCATAGTTTTCTAAAACCACCTGATGGATGATCCCCGAACCCGGATGCCAAAAGTGTACGCCGTAGCGCTGGCTGGCGCTTTGAAGAAATTCGTAAATTTCTTTGTTTTGTTTTTCTGCCCTACTTAAGTCTTCGCTAGCTCCGGTTTCAGCTTGGATAAGGTGATCGCAGTGAATGCTTGTTGGCCTAGCAACGCTGTTTCTTCCGGCTTGCATAAACTGCAAAACGGCCATTTGCGCGGTAGCATCTTGAAGGGCTACTCTATCGGGGTTGAAGTTTACGTAGTCTTGCCCACGCCTAAAATCTTTCAATGGATCATGGAGATGGGCGTAGAGTATTTTCTCGGTATAAGTAAGCGGCCGTTTTAAAACTTCTTTCGCTTTTTCAACTTTTTTCGCAAAGCCGGCATAAACTTTTTCTAACATTTCATTATTGTACATGACATGAACTCCTCAATTTTTGTTTTGGCTAGATTCCTAAGTATTTTAAAATGAAAAATTTATATAAATTATTTTAAAGACCTTAGCTTGTTAAGCATCTAAGGCTAGCTGGAACGTAAACCAAACTAAATTAAACACTAAAACTAAACACTAGAGTTAGTGTTCTTCGGGCATTTTTAGCTTACGTATTTTTAGGCTGATTATTCTAAGCCTCTATTCTTGTTTTCTATAATACTATTATACAATAGAAATATAATAGAAGAAGAAAAAGAGGCAGAAAAAAAGCATGCGGAAGCCAGCGTCATGTACTTTCATACTTTCATTTTTTGTAATTTTTAAGAAAATAACAAAAATTTACGGCTAATTTATGGCTATTTTACGGCTAATTTACGGCTAATTTACGGCTATATAAGGACTACAAAGGAACGAGACTGAGAAGGCATGGGAATGGGCAGAACATGGTTATGGCAAAAGAAAAGAATATAAAGCTAGCAAGACGACTTAAAAACTCTAGCCTAGAGTTAGAGTATAGTTTTCCGCATAAGGATTCGGCAAGATGGCATAAATACATGAAAGTCCAAAATGCCCAGGCCCATGCCCAAAAAGGAACAAGCAGAGAGGGTTTACATGAGAGATGCACGGCGATAGCCTTAAGCAAGGCCGATATGGATTTTGCCATAGCGCCGGGTATTCAGCGGCTTATAGGCAGCTATGCTAAGGAAGGCTGCTTTATGTATACTTTAGATAAAGCGGGCATCCAAGAAAGCGTGCTAGCATGGATGGGGCAGCAGTATGATGTACAAAGCTATGGAGATGGTTTTGTTGCTGATGATGTTCAGCTGATGCCAACTGTATTGCAAGCGGTGGCGTTGCTGCTTCCATTTTTTTCGGATGAGAAAGTGCCTTATATAGCTTTTACTCCTTTGTATCCGCCGCTTTTGCAATTTCAGCCCTTTCATTCTATACGTTCGAAGGGAGCAAAATTTGAAGCAGGCAAAACAGCAGAGAATCATGAATTAGAGAAACATTGTGTGGAAGTGCCGCTTCTTCTAGCAGATAATGATTACAAAATTGATTATGTACGCTTTGAACAAAAACTTATGGAGCATCGTGCCAAAGTGCTTATTTTTTGTAATCCACATAATCCTATGGGAAAGGTGTGGCCAGCCAGCCAGCTACGAGAGCTTCTAAACTTTTGCGCTGAAAAAAATGTTTCTATTATAAGCGATGAAGTTTTTGCTGACCATGTGTATACGGGCAAACATATTCCCTTAGCGGCTTTAGAAAGAGAACGCCATGCCAGCGTCAATGCTAAGGTCAATGCTAAGGCTGTTTCTATAGTCTCTATTTTTTCTACGGGGAAGACCTTTAACATTCCTGCTTTGCAATGTGCTTCTATGATATTCTCATCGCTGAAGCTAAAAAAACAAGCTGAGCTTAGCATGGCTTGTTTTTCTTCACCTCCTTTGCTTCATCAAAAACTGCTGGTTCATGCTTATGGCCAAGAACGTAATTGGTATGAAAAGCTGAAAGTAGGTATTTGTGAAAACAGAGACTATGCTTGGCAATTCATTGAAAAAGAGCTTTCTGCTTACTTGCATCCGTTTATGGGTGATGGCACGTATCTTATTTGGCTTAGGGCCGAGAAGCTTGCTCTGGCGCTATTTGATAAGAGCAAGAAAGAAAAAAGCAGGCAAGAAACTCCGTGGCAGTTTTTTGAAAAAGCAGGGGTGGTCTTATTAGATGGACAGCCTTTTGGCAGAGGGTTTCAAAACTACTTGCGGCTTAATGTAGCCACCAATCCTGAGTGGCTTCAAGAAGCCTTGTTACGCATGAAGCTTGCATGTGCCAGGCTATCATAATTAAGCTTGCATGCTGGGATGCATAGTTTTTGGGGGATAAATTTTAAATAATTTATTTGCATGCGAGTAAAAGAGCAAAAGAGTAAAGGAGTAGGGTTACCCTAACAAGAAAAAAGCAACGAGAAAAAAGTAACGAGCAACAAGCGAGAGTTTGCTGGATAAAAGAAGAGGCGCATAACGTGTATTACGGAATAGATTTAGGTGGCACAAAAATAGAAGGTCTAGTTTTGCAAGAAGACAGAAAAGAGGAGCTGGGCTATAGAATTCTGTATCGCAAGCGTGTTGCTACAGAGCAAGAGGGCGGCTATGGGCATGTTATTGGGCAGCTTAGAGGCATGCTTAACTCTATGGAAAAAGAAAGTGGTGAAAAAGCGTTACGGCTTGGCGTGAGCGCCCCGGGATCGATAGATCCAGAAAGTGGCAAATTGAAAAACAGCAACTCTACGATACTAAATGGCCGGCCTTTCTTAGCCGATACCAGAGCGGCCTTAGGATGCCATGTGGCCATGGCTAACGATGCTAATTGTTTTGCCTTGGGCGAGCTGCGCATGGGCGTGGCTCGTGAGTATGCTAAGAAAACGGTGTTTGGCGTAATTATGGGAACTGGCGTAGGCGGCGGTATTATTGTGAATGGTCATGTGCTTAACGGCAGCATGGGCCTAAGTGGCGAATGGGGGCATAACTTTTTAGATAGCAGCGGAGGGGCTTGTTATTGCGGAAAAATAGGCTGCGTGGAGCAAGTTATTTCTGGTCCTGCGCTTGAGCGTTTTTATGATGAGCAGCGAGGCACGGGGCTTGAAGAAATACATAAACGACATCGAAAGCAAAGCGATGCCAAGGCCAGCAAGACGATTGAGCGCCTCTGTCATTTTTTTGGATTGGCTATGTCTGTCATGGTGAACATTCTTGACCCTGATATTATTGTTTTAGGCGGCGGTGTTGGGAATATTGATGAGCTTCTTAGAGAGGGGCTTAGCCAGCTGAAAAAGCACACGTTTAATACGAATCTTCATGAGGGCAAAGCCGAATTTACTACCGTACTGGCTAAACCTAAGCTAGGAGATAGCGCTGGCGTTTTTGGGGCGGCTTTTCTCTAACTCTATTCTTTAGGTTTTAGGTTTTGGATGTTGAGTCTTTAGTTGCTACGTTACAAAAACTGAATAGACAAATGAGCAAATAAATTGTAAGGAAAAATAATTAAAAACTTTATGAACGAAGAGTCTTGTATCCAAGAAAGCTACGAAAGCAAACTAGCTGACATTTTGCATTTATTCGAAGAAAGCCCAACAGCTTATCATGCGGCATGGCAGGCCGAGCAGCATATAGAAAAAATATCTGAAGTAGCGGGAATACAGTTGCATGCTGTTACGGATGTTTTAGGGTTTAAGGCTAGCCCCCATTCATTGATAAGCCTACGTTTAGGAGGCAGTTTTTTTGCTATGTACGTTCCAAAAAAATTCTGTAGTTATAAAATTTGGGCCTGCCACAGCGATTCGCCAGCTTTAAAACTACATTCTGTGCAAGCAGAGGAAGATGCTGGCATGGCCTTAGTTACCAGCGAGCCTTACGGCGGAATATCCTATGAGAGTTTTTTGGGAAGAGAATGTTCTTTGGCTGGAGCGCTTTACTATAAGGCAGGTAGCGTAAAAGTGTCGGAGAAATTGTTTGATTTGAAACGGCCTTTGTTCATAAATGTGCCGCCGGCCTTGCATCTTTCGCGAGTGGCTAGCCTTGCTAAAGTGCGAAGTGAAGCCGAATACCGGATGCTTATGGGGCTAGCAGACAACGTAGAAAATATAAAAAATATGGGCGGCTCTTCAGAAGGGGCAGCTTTGCTTGCTTCGGCGGAGGCATGGAAGCCTTTTGAAGAACCTGCGATGAATTCAGCTAGACCTGCTGATGAAAGAAGCGGGGGCGGGGGGTTAAGCCCAGAAATATTACTTTCGTGCTTGGCAGAAAACACGGGTATTCGAAAAGAAGACATTCTTAGCGTAGATGCAAACTTCTATCCTGTAGAAAAGCCTAGGGTTATTGGTCTTGGCGAGAGTCTGCTGGCCGCACGTGGCCTGGATAACCTTGGCATGAGTTTCACGGGGCTGCTTGGCTTTGGCGATGCACTTAAGGAAATAACAAAGCAGGCTGCTACAAAAAAAACTGAAACAGAGCAGCCCTTATTGGTGTATGCCTTATTTAACCACGAGGAAGTAGGCAGTCGCTCTAACGAGGGAGCAGCCTCCGCGCTGCTGAAAGATCTCATGGAAGCAGCTTTTAGGGGAGCAGGTCATGACAGAGATGTTTATTTGGCGGCGAAGTTCAATTCGCTTATTGCCTCGGCTGATATGGCGCATGGCCTGCATCCTAATTACCCAAGCCTCCATGGCAAGAAGAGACGTCCTCATTTAGGCGCTGGCATGGTTATTAAGAAAACGCCAAATTTAGAGTATGTAAGCTCGGCAGCAGCAGAGGCTAAGATGAAAGCCATCTTTCAGCAGCACAACATTCCCTATTCTCTGTATGCGCCTAAGCCGGGAAGTCGCTCGGGTTCTACCATTGGCCCCATTCTTGCCAGCTTGCTGGGCTGTCAAACCGTAGATATAGGCTTTGCCATGCTCTCGATGCATTCTGCTAGAGAGCTTGCAGCCTGCAAAGATATAGGCTACGCCCGCCTTGCTGCCCAGGCATTCTTTGGAAGCCTGTAAAAAAACCTCTTCCTTTGGAAGCCTGTAAAAACCTCTTCCTTTGGAAGCCTGTAAAAAACATCT
>JAUXHF010000291.1 GCA_030621685.1 Spirochaetota bacterium | reverse complement strand
TATTACCATGACATGAAAAAATTCTTAAAGCTAACTATTTCATTACTTAGCTAGGCATATTTCTAGGCATATTTCTAGGTATATTTATAACAATAGTTCTAATGTTATTGAGGGCAGTGTGTTTAAGATTTATCCTCTTCTGGGCCTATGATGAGGACTTCTTTTAAAGTGAAAAAATCTATAAAGCTAGCTAAAGAGGCTTTTTGAAAGACTCCGAAACTAGGCTTATCTATTTCCACAATTCTGCCAACAGATAGGCCCCTAGGGTATTTTTCTCCTAGGCCAGAAGTAAACACTTCTTTGTAGAGCAAATCATCTAAAACAATATTAATGAAATCTATGTTAAGCAAAACCGAGGATCTAGATTGCCCCAGCATAATACCCAGCGATTCCTCGCTGCCTATCATGATGCTTACATGGCTTCGGTGATCTAAAATGGTCCGAACTTCGCTAAATTCATCAGCTACCGAAACAACAAACCCCACCAGGGCAAGATGTTCGCTTGTGCTAGCAAGCACTGGCTGATGTAAACGAATCTTTGCATGGCTGCCTTTATCAACAATAAAGCTAAAGAAGTGGTTTTGTGAGTCATGGGAGATAATGTTAGCAAAAGTGGTCTTATGCCGAAATCCCTCTTTTATTTTTAAGAGTTTTCTCAGCTTAAGATTCTCTTCTCTGGCAAAACGGATTTCTCGTAGCTGTAGCTTAAGGCTTAATGTTTCTTGGCGTAGCTCGTTAATATCTGCTTGCTGTTTTTTGCCTTGATAGTAAATTTTATATAATTCTTCTGCATGCACACTCAGCAACTGAATTTGCTTATGTGCTTTATTAAAAACAGTTTGGTAAAGGCTTTCAGAGAAGGCTACAACCCGAGAGTAATCTGAAACATCTAAAAATAAAACCGTTAGCGCAAGCGCCCCACCAAGTAAGATTATCACAACAAAACGAAAGGGATCTTTGTTGTTTTTATTTTGATTCTTTTTGCTTGGCAACACAGCTTCTAAACTTCCAATATTTCTTTCAAAACCCCTTCTTAAACTACATGTTTAAGAAATTATCTTCTCGTAAAAGCATGCTTTGAAAAAAGCTTGCCTTCAAATAAAACAAAAGAATATGAAGCATGTTTTGACAAGTGCCATCTCAAAATTTTATGAGCGGATTTATAACTTAATATACTTTTGTTTAGTATTAAGTTTTTTAATTTGGTCAAGATAAATTCCTGTGCCCTTCACCACACAATGCGTGGGGTCTTTGGCGATAACCACCGGTACAGATGTAGCTACAGAAATATATTTTTTCAGTCCGCGTAGCAAAGCACCACCACCACTTAACACAATGCCATGGTCCATGATATCGGCAGAGAGCTCTGGGGGCGTTTGGTCAAGGCTGTTTTTTATGGCATCGACAATTTTCTGCAGGGGCGCCGAAATTGCTTTTTTTAGCTCCGATTGTTTTATCTGCTGATGTCTTGGAAGCCCAGTAGCATAATCTCTGCCTTTTATGACATAGCTTTCAGTTTTTAAATCGTTGCTGCTGGATAAATTCATGAATTCATTTTTCACATTTTCGGCCGTTCTATCCCCAATAATAAGATTATAAGCATTTTTCATAAAACTAATAATTGAAGCATCAAATTCATTGCCCCCCACGCGGATAGAAGTCTCTACAACAATACTTCCCAAAGAAATAACAGCAATCTCGGTGGTGCCGCCGCCAACATCAACAATCATGTTCCCCAGCGGGAGGTTCGTGGGCATGCCAGAGCCTATAGCCGCTGCTAGCGGTTCTTCAATAAGATATATCTCTCTCGCACCAGCTTGCTCACAGGATTCTTGGACGGCGCGTCTTTCTACTTCGGTAATGCCCGTAGGAATCCCGATAACAATTCGTGGTCTCAAAAGTGTTTTCTTTCTAGAAACCTTCATGATGAAATAACGTATCATTTTTTCCACTATTTCAAAATCGGCAATTACGCCGTCTCGCATAGGACGCACGGCTAAAATACTGCCCGGAGTTCTTCCCAGCATCAGTTTTGCTTCTTCTCCAATAGATATTATCTGGTTCGTCTTTTTTTCAATCGCCACGACACTAGGCTCGTTAAGAACAATGCCTTTACCGTCTAAATATATGAGGGTATTAGCTGTTCCAAGATCGATTCCCAT
>JAUXHF010000006.1 GCA_030621685.1 Spirochaetota bacterium | reverse complement strand
CCCAAGAGTATAGCTAGCGGAGTGAAATACAGAATGCTAGCTTTAATTTCAGCTTTCATGTTAGCTTTAATTTCGGCTTGAGCGTGACGTAAGTTTCTCGTAATTTTGTAAGCGATGCTTGAAGAAACTCTTTATTTGGAAGATGGGGCAAAGCGTCTCATAGCTATATTCTTGAAGGCCGGATTTCAAATATACGTTGTTGGCGGCTTTGTGCGCGATAGTCTGCTTGGCAGAGCCAAAGCATCAGGCGATATCGATTTCACCACCAATGCTAAACCCGAAGAAATCATTAAACTTTTCCCCAAGAGTATAGCCAGCGGAGTGAAATACGGAACGCTGATCCTGCCTGTGGCAGGCAAGTTTTACGAGGTTACAACTTTTCGCTTTGAACGTGGCTATAGCGATTCACGGCATCCCGATGTCATTTCTTATGCTACTACGCTAGAAGAAGATTTACAAAGACGTGATTTTACAGTAAACGCTCTTGCTTACGATGCAGAGCATAAACGTATTATTGATAGGTTTGGCGGCCGAGAGGATATTAAACGTAAACGACTTGTTTGTATTGGCAGGGCAAAGGATCGCCTTGCTGAAGATGCTCTGCGTATTTTGCGGGCATGTCGTTTTGCAGCGCAGCTTGACTTTGAGGTGGATGAATCTTGCCTGCAGGCCATGGAAGAGCTGCGAAGCATTTTAAGCGATCTTTCTAGCGAACGAATACGCGATGAACTCATTAAAATTTTGCTTAGTAATAATCCCGATAAAGCTTTTTTGCTGATGGCCCAAACAAAACTTCTAACAGTGTTTTTCCCAGAGCTTGCAGCAACAGAAGGCGTTGTTCAAAATAGATTTCATAGCTTTGATGTTTTTCAGCATACTTTGGCTAGCCTTAAGGCCTTTGTTCGGATACGCCAGGCCTTACCGGCGGCTAGCCAAGAAAATTTGGATTTTCCTGTTACGAAGGGAAGGGTTAAGAAGGAATTTAGCAGGCCAGAATTTAGCAAGCCAGAATTTAGCAGGCCTGCATTTGCTACAAAATTTTTCTTAGATAGCTATAATAAGGAAAATAAGGAAAGAGAAAAAGACAAAGGATATCCTTTGTTAAAAGAATACTATATTCCGCTGGCTCTGCTTTTCCACGATATTGCAAAGCCACAAACAAAGAAGCTGGGCGAGCTTGGTGAGGATTATGCCACGTTTTACGGCCATGAAAAAGAAAGCTCTAAGATAGCCCTTGATGTGCTAGAGCGATTTCGTTTTTCTAAAAAAGATAGGCAGTTGGTGGCCACACTGGTTCGAGAACACATGGTGCATAATACAAAGGAATGGTCGGATGCTGCCTTGCGAAGATTTGTCGGCCGTGTTGGCGAAGCTGTTTTGCCGAGTCTGCTCTTACTCGTACAAGCAGATAAAATGGCCGTTTCTAGTAACCCGCAAGTGGCTGAGGAAACCACCCAAGAGCTTCTTCAATTTGAAAAACGTTTAGCAAAATACCTTAGCGCTCGCCCGCCGCTTTCGCTTCCTGCCTTAGCCCTAGATGGAAATATCCTTATGAAAGAATTTTCGCTTCCTCCCTCACCTTTCTTGGGCAAGATTTTGAAATATCTTTTAAGCTGTGTTATTGATGATCCCTCTTTAAACACTAGGCCTAGGCTTGTGAAACAAGCTAAAGAGTATATAAAACATGTACGTAAAAACACGTAGTAAGTAAAAACAAATTCATTAAATACCTTTATTTAAAATTTTAAGTCTATTAAAAAATATTTGCCTTGCTGCCTGCTAAAAAGCCACTCTCACACTAGAGTGGCTTAAAACATGTTGTTTGGCCTTAGCTTATTGGCCTTAGCTTATTGGCCTTATTTTATATAGCTAGCTATAAAGTATACTTACCATAGTATACTTACGCGTAGCTGCCTGAAATATCTTGCGATAAAGCTAAGGGCTAGGAAACAGCTGGAAATAGCTGGAAACATTAAATAGCTGGAAACATTAGTTAGTTTGTTTAGTTTAAACAGCTTAAATTTAAGTGCAGCGAATTTTCAGCATTTTCAGCATATTCAGCCTTTTTCAATCTCAACCAACTGCATGTATGTTACAGAGTTTTCTTTTCAGGCTGTACTCGCAAAATTTTTAAAAGACTTTCTGTAATTCCTCTGTAAAAAACTATGCTTTCAAAAAAACTAAAATTTATGATCTTTAAGTCTTTGCATGCAGCAGTCTTGCCTATACTTTTTCTGCTTGCCTTTCCGTTGTTTGCTTTTGCTCAAATACAAGATGAGCCAGCTAAAAAGTTCTCTGTTCGGCTTCCTTTGATATCGGGGACTCGTTATGATAGTAATTTTTTCTCGCGTATTTTCTTGCATCATAGCTTAAGCAGATTGCTTACTGAATACCATCAATTTTCAGTATCGGAAACAGAAAGCCAAGCAGATTTCAATTTTGCATCGGGAAATATTTTTTCACTGGCAGGAGGCTCTTGGTTATGGAATAGCTATGAATACCAAGGTGTTGACATTAGCGATCCTTTTTACAGTGGCAGGGCCATGCACAGCTTTCCTTTAGACGGGCTAAACCTTGTTATTAACGCTGAACAGCATAAGATCATTTTTTCTCCGCTAGAAGAGCAGCAAGAGTTTTTTGTGCTGCGAAGTTTAGCTGGGAACATAGGTCCTGCCATAGCCTATTGGAAAACGTTTGCGAAAATCCCCAATCATGTGCCTCCGCAACTTCGTGATATCCTTCCGCCAGAAGAACGCAAAGGAAGTGTTGCTGCCTTTGAAATGTTTCGTCATTTTCGATGGCCTGTTTTCAAAGAAAATTCTTTTTTGAATATAGATATGTATAATCGGCTTGGAAAGACTAAGCATCTAAACTACGATGAAAATGGCATGGCGGGGGTTTTCTATGAAACCTCTTATGCTTTTCATGTAAAAGGTAATTTGCGTATTCCTAAACATGCTTGGCAAAGAGAAAAATCTAAAGCTGGCTTTGCCGAAGGGGATGGCTTGCAGCTTAGCCAGGCTGCTATGGGCATGGAAGAAAAAGATGAGCCGGAAAAAAAAGATTTTTATAACGCAGGGTTCTTATTCTCTTATTTGTTTCGTGATAAGGCCGGCTCCGAGTTTTACTATTTAGAGCAAGAAACATCCTTAGCCAGCATGCTTGCTGTTACAGGATATTTCGAAAATACAGGGGAGCAGCTAACTCAGCGCTATGCCTTATCGTTAGCGCATAAAAACACAAGGCCGAATAAAGAAAATTTTCCTTATAACATCTATCGGCTAACAGGGCAGGGCCTATCGCCTTTCCGGCCATTTGGCGATTTATTTATTTTGAAGAATCAGCTTTCATTTGTTTATGATTTTGCCCTTCGTCAAAAAAACTTTTTTAAGTTGTTTGTGGATTCTAAAAATAGCATCTTGCTACATTTGCCCAAGCAAAACAATTTTGAACATGCCGTGTATTATGCCGATGATGCTGGCAGCTATAAGTCTTTATACTTAAAAAAATATGCCACCAAGAAAACAGCTTACGCACTCTTGGAACAAGAAGTGTATTTTTCAGTGAACGAAAAGAAAAAACATGGTTTTTATATAAGCGCCAGAGCTGGCTTTGATGTGGATGCTCTTGTGCTGCCTAAAGAGAGTAAGGCTTTTATAAGCCCTACGTTCAGAATTCATATGCAAATGTTAAGCGGCGTTTATGGCAGCCTTTCGCTTACGCTAGGTCGAGAAAACTTGCCCTTTAATAGCGAATATGCCAAGTTTATAAGCGATGGCTATGCCTCATCTAAAAATTATGTTTGGAATGATGCTAATGCTAATAAAAAGGCCGAAAGCACAGAGTTAGAGTTACGCGGTGTTCTGCATTCTAGCTCGGGTGGGGCATCAGCTCGCTTCGATGATTCGTTTCGCCAGCCGCATTACTACTATATAGATCTCCCCTATCATCTGCCGATTTTCAGCTCGCCTAGCAAAGATTGGTATTTTTCATTATTGGGGCATTACAGAATATTCCGCCAGCAAGCATGGGTGTGTTATGATGGCAAGCCGCTAGATTATGGAGAGTACAAGGATGTTGTTGTTAATGAAGACGATGAAGACTCGGCAGCTGTTTTTTTTGAAACAAATGGCGCAAAGCGATACACGGTATGTAACATGAAACCAAGTTTTTTCCCAGCTAAGAAAAGAACGTGGTTTAATAATGCCCCTCTGTATCTTTCAGCCACGACAGGATTTAGTGGCTCGGGGGAACGTTTTTATTTCTCGTTATTTTTTACAGCCTACCTTATTAATGGAGTTACTTATTTTGGAAATGGTCCTAGTCAATCAACTCTGGGCATCTTAGATACCTCTATGGCCGATCCCAATAACTTTTCGGCTGAAGTGGGCAAGCCCATTGGTCGTTATAGCGCCGATAGATCGTATCTTGGGCGTCTGCTTTTTTCTTATGCCTATTTAAAGAATTTCATCTCAACGGTTACGCTTTCATATCGTGATGGCAGGCCCTTTGGCAGCTTTCAGCATGTTTTCCCCGATGAGAACGGAAAGCATCCTGCCGTGCTCAGAAAAAATGTCAGCGGAGATAATCTGCTTTTGTATAAGGGAGAGTTCGGCAAGCGAGATGATGCAAATTGGAATGTTGATTTACGCTTCCTAAGTTTTTTTGATTTTAAAAATGGTAGCCGTATTGAGATCACTCTGGGGATCTACAATCTTTTAGATTTGGCCCTTTCCACGCTAGAGTCGGCGATGACCGGGAAAATTGCTTCTGTACGCGCTGCATTAGACCTGCAAGTAGCCAGAGGCATTGAATTGGAAGTTCGTTATCTTTTCTAGTTTCATAGTATGTCATGGCTAGCTCCAGCTTAGACATGACATGACATGACATGCTAAAAGTTTTTAAGAAAAGAAAAAAAACATAAAAGAAGCAAAGCAGTATATGAGTATAGGCTAGGGCTACAGCGTTTTTTTCAAGCATCGTTTTATAAAAATTAAATTGAGCAGGGCTGCTTTAGTATAGTAATATTTGTGGTTTAGGCTGAAGGCAGAACTTTCTTTGGGGTTTTTTATGATTAAAAGTATGAGCAAGGTAGAGCAGAATATAGATAGGGTGGACTTCAAAGGCGGCGAGTCTTTGTATATTATTGGGACAGCGCATGTTTCAAAAAAATCGGCGGAGCTTGTGGAAAAATCGATTAAGGAGCTAAAACCAGAGCTTATTTTTTTGGAGTTGGATGAACGCCGCTGCCAGGCTTTAAAAGAAAAAACTTTTCATGAATTAGATATTAAGAAAATTATTCGTTTAAAACAAGGATATTTTTTTGTGGCCTATTTACTGCTTACGCTTTTTCAGCAGAAAATAGCACAGGACTTGGATACAGAGCCGGGTATTGAATTTAAGACAGCCTTAGCTGTTGCTGCTGATTTGAAAAAGAAGAACCCTAAGCTTGGCCATATAGCGCTGATAGATAGGCCAGCTGATATTACGCTGAAACGTCTTTGGCGCTCGCTTGGCTTTTGGAAAAAATGCTTGCTAGCTTTTTCTGGGCTGGCCTCTTTGTTCCAAACAAACAGCGATGATGCGGAAGAGCTGAGCAATGAAAAATTTGTTGAGAAAATGAAAGAAGGCGATAAGCTTCATAGCATGCTAGAAGATTTAGGAAAAACCTATCCTGAAGTAAAGCGAATTCTTATAGACGAGCGAGATAGCTATATGATAGAGAATCTCTTAAGCCATAAGAAAGAAGCAGCCTTTAAGAAAGCTATTTTTGTGGCTGGGGCAGGCCATGTACCTGGCATGCTAAAGTATTTAAAAAATAAAACAGGAGAGCCACTCTCGGAAGAAGAGCTTAAGGCTACCTACCATGCCTTGCCGCCTCGTTCAAGGTTTTCTTTTGTGGTGGTATGGATTCTTCCGGCGCTCATCCTTAGTATTTTTGCGATAGGGTTTTTCCGTGCCGATTACAGCGTTCTTCGGGAGGCGCTTTTATATTGGGTATTAGTGAACGGCTGTTTTAGTGCCTTAGGCGCTATTTTTGCTGGGGCAAGGCCAAGCACTATACTGCTAGCCTTTGTAGCGGCGCCGATAACATCGCTTAACCCTAGCATCGGCGCTGGCATGGTAACATCACTGTATGAGGTGTGGAGAAACCCGCCTAGGATGTCAGATTTCGAGTCTCTGCGGCATTCGCTTCAAAAATTTTCCAGTGTGAAAGTTTGGCGGGCTAACCGAATCACAAAAGCGCTACTTGTTTTTATTTTCTGTTCTATTGGCTCTGCCATCGGAACTTTTGTGGCCCTGCCTTTTTTGTTGAAAATTTTCTCTTAATTCAGCAATCTATTTTCAGATGGCTAGGCTTAGAAAAGCAGTTAGAGTAGCTAGAGAGAGTTAGATAGCTAGAGAGGGCTTCTTTTAAGAAGCCGGGCGCCGGTAGGTTGAAAATAACGTCCATAGTATTAAGGTAGCTTCCAAGATACTATGGACGTTATCCAATTTATTACAGAGTTGTTGAAATAAGGAAATCTTTCTTTTAAAATTTGCCGTTATTATTTTTCCAATTTTCCTTGGCTGGAATTTCTTCAATAATATCCCAATGCTCAACAATTAGCCCATCTTCAATTCTAAACAAATCATAAAATGCAACATGTTTATTCATAAACTCGCCTTCAGAGAGAGTAAGCACAAAATTTCCTTGACCTAATATCATATGGTTTTTGCTATAATTCATAGGTGTGCCGGCTTTCATCATAGCCTGTATAGCCTCGCCTAAGGCGGCTAGCCCATCTGCGACACCAGGATTATGCTGATAATATTTTTCTGTGGAAACATACTCTGTAATTTTATTTGGATTTGCTCCTCTTAAAACATCCTTTACAAATCCTTTCACGAGAAGTTTGTTGGCCTCTGTTTTGTCCAAATCAATTGCTTTCGTAGGACCATCAATTTGGCTTCTGCCGGAAGCAGTTTTTGTGACAATGGGCTGAAGGTTATCCCAATGCTCAACAATTTTCCCATTTTCAAATCTAAAAACATCAAAACCTACTTTGGGTCCAAAAAAATTGTATTCTGTATGAGTGAAAACATACTCACCATCTTCGAAAGCTCGCCGCACCTTAGCTTTGGCACTGCCTTTAGGCAATTGTTTCATCACCTCGGCAAATCCCGCCAATCCATCACCTACTGCTAAATTATGCTGAATATATTTATCAGGGTTGATATAACCTATGGGTGCTAAGTCTCCGCTTTCTATACTGCTTAATAGGGCTACAGCCTTTTCTTTATTTGATAGGTTCATATTTATCCC
Organism: Spirochaetota bacterium; assembly: GCA_030621685.1. GTDB lineage: Bacteria > Spirochaetota > UBA12135 > COTS27 > COTS27 > JAUXHF01. The sequence continues at coordinate 13,008 of JAUXHF010000006.1, read as the reverse complement.
CTTTGTTATTGGTTTTATACAGGCTACAAGCAAAAGACATGCTAGTAGCGAAATGGTTATCTTTTTCATTTTATTTCCTTGAATCATCCTAGTAAAGGTTTCAAAAGTTTCTATTATAGCTTCATAAGGCTACAGTTTTTTTATTTGGCAGGTTCATATTTTATAGCTTCATAAGGCTACAGTTTTTTTTTATTTGCTAGGTTCATATATCCTCCCTTGTTATTGGTTTTTTGTAGGCTATAAGCAAAAAACATGCAAGTAGCGAAATTGTTATCTTTTTTATTTTAACATGCAGGTAGCGAAATTGTTATCGTATTCATTTTATTTCCGCCAAACACCTATTAAAATTGTATTTGTTTAGATATTTTCTTCTTTACGATGCTATACTATAATGCTTGGATATAAGTTTTCTCTTAGCCGTTTGAACTTAGATTGAAGCTATGAATTTGACGATGCTTCTAAGGTTTTAGCCGTATAAAATTAGATGGAGAGGATAGAATGAAATTACTTTTTTATTTCTTTGTAGCCATAGTGGCTCTTGTGGTAGCCCTTATAGTCTTAAATAATTATGAATTGGTAGAAATAACGCCGCAAGGAAAGCAGATTGTTAAGGATAGCTTGGATAATGGCCTTGAGGGCATTCAAGAAACATTAGCAGGATGGCTTGCAAAATTAAGTGATCTTGTAAAGCCTGCTAAAGAATAGAAAGAGAGAATTATTAAAAAGAAGGGATCATTCAAGTGATAAAAGAAAATTTAACAAAAAAAATCATGAAGCTGGCAAAAATGGGCATGCTTACTATTTTGGTAGTATGGCTTTCTTTGGGCATGGGGAAATCCTTATTATTTTCGCAAACGCAGGAGTTTGCGGGGAAAGGCTCTATGCTTCCGTATTTTTTTGAAGGCGAGAAATACCTGCCCGGAGAGACTTCTATTCGTGGGTATCTATCTTTGCCAGAGAAAAGCAATTCTAAAGCGCCTGCCATTATTCTTATCCATGAGTGGTGGGGACTAACAGATGGCATAAAAGCAGAAGCCGATAAATTTGCTGAAGCGGGCTATGTTGCTTTTGCGGTAGATCTTTATAAGGGCGATTCAAGCAGAGATCCTGCTGAGGCACGCCGGTTATCTGGCGCTGTGCGAAAGAACCTTCCCGAGGCTTTTGCCAATTTGCAAGCGGCTGTGAAGTTTGTTAAAAACCATCCACGGGTAGACGAGAAACGTATTGCCTCTGTGGGCTGGTGTTTTGGTGGTGGCTGGTCGTATCAAATGGCGAAAAACAATATTGGCGTTAAGGCCTCTGTCATATATTATGGTTTTTTTGCGCCAAAAGATGATCTTAAAAAAATGCGCGGCGTCATCTTAGGGCATTTTGCCGAAAACGATAGGGCTATTAAAGTTGATACTGTTCGTGAGCTTCAAATCCGATTGAAAACCTTACATGGAGATCATGAAATATATATTTATGCTAACACCTCGCATGGCTTTGCCAGCAAGCGATTGGGCGGCAATCCTGTTTATAAGCAAAAAGAAGCGGATATTGCAGGCAGTCGTACGTTGTTGTTTCTTAAAAAACATCTTTGAGCTAGAAAAAACCCAGCTCTTCAGTGAAAGAAAAGGAAGCGAATTTTGAAAAAAGTAATTGTAGCAAAAAAACCTAAGAGCGTAGTTAAAGCGAAGAACCTCGCTAATACTTGGAAGCCGCCATTATTTATGACAGCGCAGCTCCCATTTAATACTGAAGATGCTGTAAAACTTAATATCCCCATGATTAAGTTGATGAATCATGAAAAAAACTGGACTCTTGTGCGGCAGAATTTCGAAGAGCTTGGGATTTATAAAGATCTGCTTAAAGCAGAAACAAATTTTCTGGAAATTGGTAGCGGTCGAGGCTATGTTTTAGAAAGCCTTTATAAGCTAGGGCAAGGCTTTTATTTCGGCGTAGAGCCGATAAGAAGCGAGGCTAAGCAAGCAGCTAGTTCGCTCTTGCCTTTTTTTTCGGACTCCCGAAGGTCGCTAGAGAGCCGAATTCCTGTTAAAAACAAGAAAAAATACTTGAAACAGGCTTGGTTAGAGCTAGGAACAAAGAAGAAGAACAAAAAGCTGCTGAAAACACCTATTTTAAACATCAGCTTAGAAAAACTAGATATCAGCCTTGAGAGTTTAGATTTCATTTTCTCCTATCATGTATTTGAACATCTTGAAAACCCGCTTGTTATGTTAGATCTAGCAAAACGCTGGCTTAAGAAAACAGGCAAGATTATTATTGTTTGCCCCAATGTAGAGAGTGCTATGGCCCAGCAAAATATGGATACTTGGCGTTGTTCTTTGCCATCGCATCGCTGGCTACCGGGATTTAGCACGCTTAAGCGTGCCTTAGAACATTCTGGGTTTACTGTGCTAAAGAGATTTACTTACGGGGGGCATGCCCTGCCAAGAACGAGGCTAGAAACCATGAAAAATAAGACCTATAAGCTCTTGAATAAAGGTGATGTAATGTGCTTTTTGGCTAAAAAACTGTGATGTAACTTAAAATGGACTAAAAATGACTACGTTTTTTAAATAGCTAGTTTAAAATTAAGTTTAAATACTATCAGACGTATATAAAAGAGTAGAACAATAAAAATTTTTTATAAAAAAGTTTTTTTAACCGATGATATATAAAGGATGAACAACTTCTAGGATTGTAATATATGGATTGGATGACAGCCGCTGGCATTGGTTTTAGTTTTATTACTGTGACTATAGGTATTCTTTTAACGGGAGCCGCTATTGGGAATTATTTGAGTTTTGCGTCTTTGTTTATAGTTGTAGGCGGCTCTATGGGAGTTATGGTGGCTATGCACTATAGTGAAACAGTGCTTATTTTTGCGAAAGCCATCAAAATTGCTTTTCAGAAGGAAGACATCAATTACACACAGATAGTGGTTACTATGATTAGCTTTTCTGAAAAAGCACGCCGAGAGGGATTGCTAGCACTTGAAGATGACTTAGAAGATCTTGACGATGACTTCATTCGCTCTGGCCTGCAATTAGTGATTGATGGAGCTGAGCCTGATGTTGTAAAACAAGTGCTTTTTGGAGAAATTAACTCGTTAGAGCGAAGGCATGCTACCGTGCGCAAGATGTTTAATGACTTAGCGTTAATATCGCCTACTTTTGGGCTTATCGGAACCTTGATAGGCCTCATTTTGATGCTAAGTTCGCTAGGGAGCGGGAATTTAGAGCTTATAGGGGCCGGCATGTCGGCAGCGCTGATAACCACACTTTACGGAGCCTATTTGGCCTATGGCGTGTGGCTTCCCATATCGAATAAATTAGAACGCAAAACTTCCGATGAAATTTTCATGAAGGAGCTTATCTTAGAAAGCACGCTTTCTTTGCAATTCGGCGACAATCCGAAAATGCTTCAGCAAAAACTTATTTCGTATTTTCCTGCAAGTTTGAAAAATCAGATATTAAACCAATCCGCCTCAAAATAACTTTTGGCTGCTTAATTTTAAAAGAGCTTCCAATAAAAAAAAGCAAAGTTTTACTATAGCTAGTTGCCATCATTTCAATCTTAGCCTGTTCCAGCTATGCATATAGTTCTGCTCATCTTTTTATTTAGAAGCTAAGGTTTTATGAGAAAAATAAAAGATAATAAACCACCTATAACATGGCTTACCACGTATTCAGACTTGGTAACCTTGCTCATGGTTTTTTTCATTTTTCTTATTTCTTTTGGCGAAGTAAAAAAGGTGAAAACGCAAATTATCCTTTCTGCGTTTAGTGGAAAGTTAGGAGTGAAGTCTGGCGGCGAGGCTTTGGTTAGCACAGCAGAATTTCAAACCTTAGGTCAGTCTTTTGAGACACTGCCCTCGGCGAAACCAGAAAATAGCCTTGAGCGATCTACAAACAGCTATACGGCCATTTTCAATCCTTTTGTTCAATCTAGAAGGGTGCGGGTGGTAGAAAATGAGCGGGGTACTGTGATATCACTTTTCTCCGATGTTTTTTTCGAAGCAGATTCAGCCAAATTCGACCGCGAAAATGCTAGGGAGATCTTAGAAAACATCCGCTTGCTCATAGATAGCCCAGACTTTAAAGGAAAGGTGCTTATTGAAGGTCACAGCGATAATATTCCTTATCAAGGCACAGAATTTCGCGATTCTTGGGACTTGTCTTTAGAGCGAGCTTGGGTTGTTTTCAGCGAATTATCTGCGCTATCCTCTATTTATCCCTTCGATGAGTCTCGTGTATCTTTGCATGGCTATGGCCCTACGCTTCCCATTGAAGATAATCGGAGTCCTGAAGGAAGGGCCTACAATCGCCGTGTGGATATTGTTTTAGAAGCAGGACGCTAGCGTAGGTGCGGGTTAGCTTGAAGGCTGTGCTTGCTTTGCTTACAGGGAAATTAGGGAAATTTTTTTGAATTACAGTGTTTTGCAATAAAAAATATCTTTGAAAAGATAAATAAAAATAATAAGTTAGAGCTTTACATTACAATTAGCTTTGTAAGAACAGTGAAGTACGAAGTTAAAAATTAAAAATTAAGTTAAAAAGTTTAAGTTTTTATTAGGAAAGAGGGTAGTTATAGCCATGGGTGACGACGACGAAGAAGAAGAAGAAAAGAAGCCGAAGTTTTTTTTAGCAAGGATATTCTCGTTTGGCTCGCTGGAACGATTTTTTGTTGAAATTCTTAGGTTAGTAGTTTTTGCGATTATTGCCTTTTTTATAGCTAACTACATTAGTAATAGAAATAGCCGAGATATCCGAGTTGGAGTTTCAAATTTTCAAATGTTTGACCCTGCTACAAATGTAGAAATTATGCGAGATAATCCCGGCTTAGAATGGGAGTTGGACGAAATTGTTGTAAATACGTCCGATGACTTGAGTAGCCATTTTGTGAAAGCGGTTGTGGTCGTTTCCTATGATAATCAAGATGAAGGCATCTTAGCTAAACTTGCTAACAGATCCGGAGAAATTCAATCTGGCATCCGTGAAATAATAGGCTCTAAACCCTTCCTTGAGTTAAAAAAAGTGGAGAATCAACGCATTGTTGCCGAAGAAATAAAAACTAAAATACAAAGAATAGTTGGCAGTTCTAGCATTGAAGAGGTTTTTCTTAAGGAATTTTCTGTCTATTAATAATTATTCTAGCTTAGCTTATAGGGAATATAGCTTTATGCTAGAGAATAATACTATACTATAGTTATTAAAGATGTCTTTAAGCTAGAGTATGTTATTTCCAAGAATGTTTTCAATTTTATTTTAACTAGGCTTTGCTAAATACAGATTGCTATGACTGAACTAATTTCTCAAGATGATATAGATAGCCTTCTTACGGCGCTTCACGTAGATGAGGATTCGATAGACTCGTATTTGGGGCAATCATCGGTAGATTCCAGTGCTGACCTGCAGTCTGAGGGGCATAATGTAAAAATTTATGACTTTAAGAGTCCCGATAGGTTTTCTAAAGATCAGCTGCGCACCTTGCAGATGATCTATGAAAATTACAGCCGTAGTATTTCTACGACACTATCCACATTTTTGCGTAAATTAGTGGTTGTTAACGTAGCCTCTGTTGACCAGATTTCGTTTGAACACTTTACGAAAACTGTGATGAATCCTAGCACGCTGGTGATAGTGGATATGTATCCGCTAAAAGGATCAGCCATTATGGAAATTCCGCCGGTGCTTACCTTTGCTTTTATTGAAAGGCTTTTAGGCGGGCAAGGTGACACTTTGAAAAACCCCCGAGAGCTTACCGATATAGAACTCTCGGTTATTGAGGGCGTTATTATGCGTCTTATTACCAATTTAAAGGAAGCATGGTCTAGTATTATCGACTTTAAGCCTAAAATAGAGGGTATTGAAACGAATATTCAATTCACACAACTCGTGCCGATTAACGATACTGTTGTTCTTGTTACTTTGGAAACAAGAATTGGCAAACTTGAAGGTTCTTTGCTTTTCTGCATACCTTACCTTACCCTTGAGTCTATTGTTAACAGGCTCTCGGCGCGGAATATTTATATTTCTTACAGAAAGGAGCAAGGGATAAATTCTATGGTTATGCGGCAGCACCTTGTGAATCTTAATCTTGACCTGACGGTGGAGCTGGGAGAGACCAGCATTCGGGCTAAAGAAATATTCGATTTACAAAAAGGCAGTGTTATTGACCTTGATATCCCAGTGAACAGTTTATTGAAGATGAATGTTGGAAACAAGTTAAAATACTTAGTGCGTCCCGGAAAACTAGGCAAGAGCCTCGGCGTGGTTGTTGCTGGAGTTAGCCGGACAAAGAAACAAAAAAATGATATTATTAAGGAGATAGATGTATGAACTCTCCCGATTTGAGCCAAGAAGAAATGGAAGAACTTTTGGGGAATGATACCCAGAAGGCTAGTAAGAAAACCAGTGATTCAGAATTTGATGTGGCAGGGCTAGACTCGCTTGTTGAGAGCGCTTCTGATGCACCGCAAGTAAAGAAGGCAGAATTTTCTGATCTTAACCAGTTTGCTGAAACCTCGCAGATAAATAGCTCACAAATAGCTTCGGCGGCCTCGTCTAACATGTCCTTATTGATGGATGTGCCTATGAACGTTACGGTAGAGCTTGGTCGTGCTTCGCGGAAAATTAAGGAAATCTTATCGCTGAATGTTGGTTCTGTAGTCGAGCTAGATAAGCTTTCAGGAGAGCCAGTAGATATTCTGGTGAATGGGAAAATTATTGCGAAAGCAGAAGTTGTTGTTATTGATGAAAACTTTGGTGTTCGCATTACTGAAGTCATTGACCCCAAGCAACGTCTTACCTTAGATGTTTAAAGCTTAATTTAATCGCTTCAATAATAAATATTTGGAACAAAGGAAAATATTTTCATAAGGATATTGTAAGGAGATAGTTTTATAGTTAATGGATAAAAGATAATTTAAAATTAAATTAATGAGTGTCTTTGTTTTGAGGACAGATTTAAAAGAAAGCGGCTTCGCCCCGTTTTGTTGCAGCATTGGCCTGTATAGCTTTCGTTAAAGCCGTATAGGTATAGCCAATGCTTATAAACTTAAATTATGGGCAAGCAGCAAATAACAAAAATATAGGTTTATTTGAGAGGTTTTTTGTTATGAAAATTTTTAAAACTGTGGATGGTATTATCAAATATAGAGATACCTTGGAAAATTCTTGTATTGGGTATATAGCCACGAGTGGCTATATACACGATGGTCATAAAATGCTCATCAAGGCATCTGTACGGGCCAAAAAAACTACTGTAGTTTCAATTCTTGTAAGGGATAATGATAATAGCAGGGAAGAGCTTGATGCACGTAACCAAAGCTTAGTACACGATTTTGATGTTCTTAATGAATTGGGCGTTAAGGCTGTCTTTGTTCTTACGCAGAGTGAGCTACATTCTTCTTTTGATAGCATTGTAGTTGACTCAGCCATGCTTAGTTCTTTTTATAGTATTAAGGGTTTGCCTAAATTAATCTCTAGCTTTTTAACTACTCACAATAAGCTTTTTCATATTATTCGCCCCCATGATGTGTATGTAGGGAAGAATAATTATCCATTGTATTTTCTTACAATGGAGATGATAAATTCTTTTTTTCTGCCCATTCATGTACATGGTATTGCCACAGTGCGTTCGCCAGTTGGCCTGCCGCTTTCAACCTATAATTCTTATTTAAGTGAAGAAGAACGAGAGCGAGCGAGTATTGTATACAAGGGTTTGAATGCTGCGAAGGGCCTTATAGAAAAGAAGAAAACTATTTCTAAAAAAGAGCTTTTGCAAGTGTTTAAAAGTATAGTGGCTGCAGAGAAAAAAATAAATTTAGAGTATATCGAGATAGCAAGCAGATCTACCCTTGTTCCTGTCGAACAAATAGAAAAAGGTAAGGGCGTTATCCTTACAGCTTTCAGCTTCGAAAAAACAAAGAAAAATTTTTTCTCTAAAAGCAGCGCCATTAACCTAAGTGATAGTATAGAGCTATAAAAAGCTTAGGCGGCATGGCTGGGCATTGTATAATAAGATGCCTTCATCTAAAGCAAGCCGTAAAATACGCTGTTGATGTATTTTTATACATACTCTATTAATATGTTAGGGCTTTGAGTGCTTTGAGTGCTTTGGCTGTGGGCTGTGTATTTAGCTAAGTAAGAAAACGTAGGAAGATCGTGGTTTTTTGAAATCTTCAAAAATAGAGAGAAAGTGTATTGAGTAAGCAATTAGAAAATTTTTTTCTACATAAAAACATATTTGCCAACGATTACCGCAGTCATACTTGCGGGGAGCTTGGAAAAGGGCATGAGGGGCAGCATGTGCGACTTTGTGGTTGGGTTATGAGTGTTCGTGATCACGGGCAGCTGCTTTTTATCATGCTCCGAGACATCTATGGTCTTACGCAGCTGGTGGCTTCTAAAGAGATTTCAGCCGATGCTTTTGCTAGGGCAGCCGTTATACGAAATGAATTTGTTATTCAAGTGACAGGGCCCTTAGCTTTGCGCAGCGAGGATACCATAAACAAGAAGCTAGCCACCGGAGAGGTAGAGCTAAGGGTAGAAAAACTTGTTGTTCTCAACAAAAGCAAAACGCCGCCGTTTTTGATTGATTCAGATTCTTTCGTACGTGATGAAAGCATTGAATCTCGATATTTATACCTAAGAAGAAATCATGTGAAAGAGATTCTTATTAAGCGTGCTTTTGTCACAAAATTTGTACGGAATTTTCTTGAGCGAAAAGGTTTTTTAGAAATAGAAACGCCGCTACTCACGAAAGCTACGCCAGAGGGCGCTCGTGATTTTCTTGTGCCGTCCAGAGTCTTTCCCGGAAATTTCTATGCCTTGCCGCAATCTCCCCAGCAGTATAAGCAGCTGCTTATGGTAGCAGGATTCGATAGGTACTTTCAAATAGCCAAAGCCCTTAGAGATGAAGACACCCGAGCAGATAGGCAAGCTGAACATACTCAGATAGACTTAGAAATGTGTTTTGTTAGAAGAGACGATATCATGGCTTTGCTTGAACAGATGTTTACAGAGCTTACGAAGGAGCTTTTTCCCGAAAAGACTATTCTCTACGCTCCGTTTCGGCGCCTGCGTTATGATGAGTGCATGCAGCGTTACGGTAATGATAAACCCGATTTGCGCTTTGGCCTTGAAATCCATGATGTCAGCTCGGCTTTTAGCCAGACAGGTTTCCGTATTTTCAAGAGCATTTTAGAAGCTGCTGGCAGCATAAAAGCCATTTGTCTTGGCAAGAAAGCTGGCTTAAGCCGAAAAGAAGCCGATGAGCTTATTGCTCTAGCAGGAGAATGTTCTTTGTCAGGATTAGTTTGGGCCTACTCTGTTTCAAAGAGCAAGAGTGATACGCTAACGCCAGGGAATTCTAGTTGGAAAGCCTCGAGTGCCAAGATAATAAGCCAGGCCGAGTTTGAATCGATAGCAGAGCTTCTTCAGGCAGATGAGCATGATCTCATTCTTTTAGCCGGAGCAAAAAACAGCGTTGAGCTGATGGATGGCATGAGCAAATTTCGTGTGGCTTTGGCAAAACGCTATTCTTTGATAAACCAAGATCAGCTTGCCTTTGCTTTTGTTATAGATTTTCCTTTGTTTGAATGGAGCGCCGATGAAAAACGCTACGACCCCATCCACCATATGTTTGTGCTGCCTAAGGATGAAGACATACAAAAACTAGAGAGCGATCCTTTAGCGGTTAAGAGTACGCAGTTTGATATTATTTGCAACGGCTACGAATTAGCCAGTGGCAGCGAGAGGATTTATAAAGCCGAATTGCAAAGAAAGATTATGCAGATGATTGGCTTATCCGATGAAGCGATAGACGGCAAATTTGGACATTTGCTAAAAGCCCTTCAGCATGGAGCGCCACCTTGTGGCGGCGCTGCTCCCGGCCTTGATAGGCTACTTATGGTGTTAACGGGCGTTAGCAGCATAAGGGAAGTTATTGCCTTTCCCAAAACACAGCGAGGGCAAGACTTGCTTATGGGCTGTCCATCGCCAGCGGATAAAGCGCAATTGAAAGAACTAGCCTTGAAGGTTGATGAAACAAAACTATAAGCTCCAAAGATAAAAAGAAAGAAGCCTAGCAAGGAAACATTGGCTTTTTTTAGATAGCTATGAAATATAAAATGGCCATCTTAGCTTTCTTTCATATTACAATAGAGCTAACACAAAATTTTGGAAATTTTTTGAGGAATTCTTATGACTGGCAGAACCATTAACACCATCATCTCTGAGAAAAGCTCGTTTAAGGGCAATTTAGTGCTGAAGCACAGCATTGAAATTAGTGGTTATTTTGAAGGGAAAATTGAAACAGAAGAAGATATTATTGTTACCGAAACGGGGCAAATAAAAACGGATATTCGCGCTAGAAATGTGCATCTAGATGGCGAGATTCAAGGCAATATTCATGCGACATACTCGGTTTTTATTGGTAGTAAGGCTAAAGTTAAAGGCAATATTAAAAGCCCTAACCTTACCATAGAAGACGGCGCTGTAACCTACGGACGTGTTGCTATCGATAAGGTTGATAGCAAAAATAGTAAGCATCAAGATGCTGAAGAATGATTAAGCCAGGCCCCAGCTCCCAGCCACTTTAGCATGTAGGACGAGTGTGCTGCATAGCAAAGCTCAAAGAATCTAACACAGGCTCTTAGCACAGGTTCTTAATGCATGTTCTCTTCTGCCTAAAAGCCGAGGGAATGAGAAATAGAAAATAGAAAATAGAGGATAGAGAATAGCCATGGACACAAAAAAGAAAGTTAGCTTTATTAAAAGGAAGCTAAAAAAACTTTACCCTGAGGTGAAGCCGCGCTTAAAGTTTTCATCAAAATATACGCTGCTTATCTCGGTGTTGTTATCGGCCAATACTACCGATGTCTCGGTGAACGCCGTTACGCCAAAACTTTTTAAGAGAGCAAACAATGCCGAGAAAATGGCGAAACTCAGTATGCAGGAAATTGAAGACATTATTCGTCCTTGTGGTCTTGCTCCGCAGAAATCGAAGGCTATTTTTGGCCTTTCTAGAATCCTACTAGAGAAATATAAGGGCCGTGTTCCCAAAACAATAGAGGAGCTTACGGCGCTTCCCGGAGTGGGGCATAAAACAGCCTCGGTGGTATTAGTGCAGGGTTTTGGCATAGCGGCCTTTCCCGTAGATACTCATATTCACAGGCTAGCTGCCCGCTGGGGTCTTTCATCGGGCAAGAATGTCAAACAAACCGAGGCTGACCTAAAGAAAGTTTTTCCCGAAGAAGAATGGGGATACTATCATTTGGCGATTATATATTTTGCTCGAGAACATTGCCAAGCAAGAGTTCATAACGTAGATGAGTGTCCCATCTGTAGCGCTATTCAATAAGTAGCTAGCAAAAGTATTATCTTATGCATAATAATATCTTACATGCCTATATTCTTGCTTGGCTTCATGCAAGAATATAAAGCCATGTAAAGAAAATTCGAAAATTCTTTAGGCTAGCATGAAAATTCTATTCGGCTAAACTAGGAAAAAATATGGGAAGAAAAGCAAGGGATAGGCGAAAACCAAATCTTAGGCGCGAGACTTTTCTGGGCAGACGCTACAAATATGTAGCCGGAGCCGATGAGGTGGGCCGCGGAGCCTTAGCTGGGCCATTAACCGTAGCCATGGTTATCTTACAGCCTCCGCTCGATCCTTTTTTAGCTAGTTATCTTAACGATTCAAAAAAACTTTCGCCGGCTATGCGAGAGAAGTTATTTGTTTTCATTAAAAAAAATGCTTGTAGCCTAGCCGTATCCAGCGTAGCCAATACGGTTATTGATAAGCAAAAACTTACAGCGGCTACCAGCCTAGCCTTGCACCGATGCTACAAGAAAATGAAAGAAAAGCCTAGCTGTTTGCTTTTAGATAAGGGACTTAGCATGCCCAAGGCTTTCACGAAGGCTGTACCGCAATATAGTTTAATAAAAGGCGATGAGAAAAGCGCGGCTATTGCGGCAGCCTCCATTGTGGCGAAGGTAAGCCGTGATAGGAAAATGAGAACCTTGCATGCTAAGGAAAGTGGAAATGAAATTTACGATTTTGCTCAAAATAAGGGTTATGGTGTGAAAAAACATCTTAAGGCTTTAGCCAGCGCCGGGCCTTCTCGGCATCACCGCCAAAGCTATGCGCCGGTGAAAAAATTTTCTGCTAGCTTTTCCAAGCCACAAGCGAGCAAGGAAACAGGAACATGAAATTTTTAAAAACAAATAGCGAGTAAATATGAAGTATACAATTCTTGGAAAAAAAACAGAGTACGAGCAGTGGTTCACTGTGGAGAAGGCAACGCTACGAGTAGAGACCTTTGCCGGCAACGGCAATACGATGGACGTTCAGCGTTACGAATTTAAGAGGCCGCATGTAGTGGCAGCCTTAGTCCATCTCCGTGATACACAAGAGATAGCTTTAGTGAAACAGTTCCGCTATTCTAGCCGAGAACAAACCGATGGCTGGATACTTGAAGTTGTTGCTGGGCTTATTGAAGCGGGCGAAAATGCTGAGCAAGCTTGTGTTAGAGAGGTTATTGAGGAAAGCGGCTACAGGCCAGAGCGCATGGTGAAGCTGATGAGTTTTTATACCTCGCCGGGCTTTAGCAATCAGCTGACGCATTTGTATGTAGCGCAAACCCTGTCAACGATGAAAGTAGAGGGCGCTGGCGGCGGGCTTGCCGCCGAAGGTGAGGATATTGAAACGCTGCTTTTTAGCCTAGATGAAGCGAAAGCCTTGCTATCAGAAAACAAACTTGTTGATGCCGTAACAATTTTGGCGCTGCAGAATTTTTTTTTAAGCCTATCCAGCACATTATCCTCCAGCTAAATTTTCACTCTCCACTCTCCAGCCGGAGCTTTTCAGCAACACTGTTTTTTGGCGCCGCAGAATTTTTTTTTAAGCCTATCAACAACGCTGTTTTTTTTTGAGGGGGTATGATACCCCCTCGCCCCCCAACACATTGTCCCAGCTAAATTTTCACTCTCCACTTGCGGCAACTCCCCAGCCAGA
>JAUXHF010000172.1 GCA_030621685.1 Spirochaetota bacterium | reverse complement strand
CAATAATTTCATCATCAACACGAACTGAAGCTTTTGAGACTCTTTGGATTACTACTTTCATAATTCTTATTTAACGATTAAATAATTGAAGAAATAAAGATTGAAAATTATAAAGTTTTTAAAAATGTGGAAGTCAAGGGCTTTAAAAACTTTTCATAAAGGTTTTTGACGGAAGATGTCCGCTTGAACAATATCTGAGGCGTAAACAGCAAAAAATTAATAAAAAAGCAGAAATGGAACGTATTGTTCTTATTGATAAAGATAGTAATGATTGTAAGGTGTTAAAAAAACAAATTGCTTAAATTGCTTAAACTGCTTAAACAAAAATATCCTCATAAAATTATTATAGTTTGTAGCAAGTTAGAGAGTTGGTTCTTGGGCGATATGGAGGCTGAGGATATTAGAGAAATCGTTCACGAGGTTTAAAAGTGATAAATATAAAAACAAAAAAGAGTATCGAGACGTTGATGCGATAACTGATCCAGTAGCTACGCTAAAAAAAATAATACCTGAATATAAAAAAGAATATTTCTCAAAAGTCTCAAATGCTAAAAGAATAGCAAAGAACATGGATTATAGAAGAAATACGTCTGAAAGTTTTGCGTATTTTATTAAGACTCTGCAAAGCTGCCTTGGAAAAGAAAATACCAAATAAGGGCTAGCAAGATTTTTGCATGTTGGGGAGTTTCTGCCTTAATTGCCGTAATTTGCATTAGAGAATGGTATACTCTATCTAAGCGAGAAAACAGAAAATGATTAGAGGGCTATAAAGCTATCATCGTTACTCTGAAGTGCCCAATTTAAACTAAAACCCAAGCAAAGACCCAAGCCGAGGAGAAAGCCGCATGTCAGGACACAGTAAGTGGTCTACCATAAAACACAAGAAGCAAGCCCTAGATAACAAAAGAGGGAAAATTTTTTCTAAAATTGTACGAGAAATTATGGTGGCAGCAAAAGGAAATGCTGACCCAGAAACCAACCCCAGATTGCGCACTATCATAGCCAAGGCGAAAAGCGTGAGCATGCCGGCGAAAAACATTGATAATGCGATAAAAAAAAGCTCTGGCGATAAGAGTGGCGCACAGTTTATTGAAACGAGCTATGAAGGTTACGGGCCTTTTGGCGTTGCTTTTTTTGTGGAATGTCTTACCGATAATAAAAATAGAACGGTAGCCGATGTGCGGGCAGCGTTTACGAAAAATGGCGGAAGTCTAGGCGAAAACGGATCGGTGGCCTGGCAATTCTCTAAAAAAGGCATTATCAATATTGCAGCAGGCCTTGTTGCTGAAGAAGCTTTGCTAGAAAAGGTGTTAGAAGCAGGCGGCGAAGATTTGATATCCGAAGCCGATGGCTTTACCATTATAAGCGATCAGGCAAGTTTTTATAAAATAGAAGAAACTTTGCGTGAGGCTAAGATAGAAATCTCGCATGCCGAAGTTGCTATGGTCGCTCATAATTTTGTTGCTGTCTCCAAAGAACAGGAAGAGAAAATCAATAAAATCAGCAATATTTTGGATGACTTGGATGATGTGGTGGCGGTTTCCTCTAACGAGAAAACTGAATAACTATTTGAAAACAAGTAAATCTTAATCCCTAATTTCCCGAATTATAGATTGAAAGACTTAGCATGTACTTCCAGGGGGCGTCTATGCCTAATCTCGAAAATCAAGAGCTGGCTGCGAACTACAAGGGCTATCATGTTAAGTAGGAGTAGGCATCATACATAAAGTAATGGGTATTCTTGGAATCGATCCCGGCTACGAGCGCATGGGCTATGCTTTTATTGAAACAGGGCTAGAAAACTCGTATAACCCGGCCTGTCAAGAGAATGCCTTTAGCTTAATAGAGGCAGGTTGCATTACTACCTCGGCTAAGAAAAATTTTCCTAGTCGGCTTGTGGAACTTGAGCAAGGTTTAGAAATATTGCTTAAAAAATTTGTGGCAAGCCATGTTGCTGTAGAGCGTCTTTTTTACGTTAAAACATGGAAGGGGAGTTTGAAAACGGCTGAAGCTAGGGGCGTGATTCTCAAAACTTTGGCGAAGGCTGGCCTTGAAATTTCCGAATACGCGCCTACGCAGGTTAAAAAAGGAGTAACCGGCAACGGAGCTGCAACAAAGTCTCATGTTATGCTGATGACGGCAAAATTGCTCGATCTAAAAAAACCCCTTGCAGAAGATAATGCTGCTGATGCTGTAGCCCTTGCCCTCGTACATGCTTTTCATCTTTCGCAAAACCGAGCTATACTTCAAAATAATGAAAGCTAATATTAGTTTTTTAACGCTCATTTCTAATGAAGTTGAATCGTTGCCTAAAATATTATACTATAACAAATAATAAATAATAAATAAAAAATAATACCTTAGGGTAGAAATATGCACGATTTGATAAAAGATATAAGCACTGGCACTGGCTTAGATAAGCGCGTTCAGCGCTGGCTATGGAAAGCAAAGCAATAGGATAATGAAGTTTTTGCTGATGAAAATATCGTTCATGCTTAGGGTAGAAATATGTACGATTTCATAAAAGGCATAAGCGTTCGCTTAGATAAAGAGCGTTCAGCACTCACTATAGAAAGCAATAGCATAGGCTATGAAGTTTTTGTTCATGAAAACATTACTATAGCCATGGATGAAAATATCATGCTCTATACACATCTTTCTGTATCAGAAACGAATATGTCTCTCTACGGGTTTACCAGCCGCTTAGAGCGGGATGTTTTTCGCCTGCTCTTACGGGTCTCGGGATTGGGACCAAAACTTGCCCTGCGGATTATGGCTGCAAAGGAAGCGAAAGCCTTGCTGGGTTTGCTTAGCCAAGGCAGTAGCGATGCCTTATCTGAGCTAAAAGGTCTTGGCGAGAAAACAGCAAAAAAAATTATATTAGAGTTAGGAAAAAAAGCGACCAAGATGCTTTTGCATCTTGCCGCCTATGGCGAAGAAGCGGAGATAAGCCATGGCTTAGCCATGGCTTATAACAAAACAGAGCTGGTTGCTGCCTTGAAGGACTTAGGCTATCGTGAGGGAGAGGCCACTCAGGCTAGTCATGAGGCTTTGAAATTTTTCGAAGAAAATGCCAAGCCCTCACTAGAAGAGCTACTTGCTGTTGCCTTAAAACAAATTGGCGAAAAAAGATCATTGAAATGAAGAAAACAAACGTAGAAAAACAATCAGCGAATACTGATAAAAACAAAGAAAACAAGAACGATATTTCTTGGTATCATAAACTTATAGAAGGGCTGTATGGGGCCTCCTTAGAGTATTTTGTGAACTGGAGGCTTCATGTTTCAGAGCTGATGGTGGCCTTAGCCATTGTACTGGTGTTTCGTTCTATGGTGGGGGTTGTATATTCTATTCCCACAGGATCTATGATACCTACCTTCAAAGAAGGCGATGTGCTGGTGGCTAACAGGTTTTATTATGGCTTAAAACTGCCTTTTACTATGGGCAAGAAAGGCTATAGATTGCCTGCCATCAAAGAGATAGATGTAGGCGATGTTATTATTTTTAGAGCTCCGTTAGAGGAGGTTTTTTATTTTGCTTTTGTAGCCATTAAAGAATCTGAAAAGGAGGAAGTGCAGAAGCAGCTGGCCTTTCTGAACACGCTTAATAAAGAGAGTTCTTTTTTAAGACCGCTTAGTGTGCGCGTATACGAAGAAGAATTGTCTTGGTTAGAAAGTTCTCATAACTATATTTTTGAGAATGTAGGCGAGGAAACCTTCGGCTTGCGCCTGCATAAAGATGTCTATCATAAATATAAACAAGCCTTAGAAGAACAATTTCGTGTTATTTCGGTGATAGCAAGACGCAGTACCTTATCGTTTGAAACAAAAGTGGAAGAGGGTTTTTTTTCTCAAGTGTATCAGCCTTTTTTCAGTGCCAGCAGTATTCTTACTTCGGTGTTCATGAATGTTCCTTTTATGGCTTTGTATAAATATGCTTACCTTCGTTTCTTCTTGCAAGATACTGTTCAGCCGTTTAATTTAAAGAACTCTAAGGTGTCGTTTTATCCAAATAATTATATACCGGTGCATAAAGAATATGTAAAACGAGTTATTGCTAAAGAAGGTGATACGGTAGAACTTAGAAATAAGCGCGTATATATTAACGGGGAGGCGCTGCCCTTAAGCCGCTCTGGTGTTGACCCTGGCTCCGCGGGAGATGCCTATTATCTTTTCAGCGAGGGGCTTCCTCAATCGAAGAAAAAAACTGATGGCGCTGACATGTTCCGGCATCCGGTGAGGCTTTCGACCTCACAGATAGAGGTAGCTGCTGGCTTGCAAAAGGATTGGCCCTATAGCCCTCAATCTATGTATGCGGCTCAATTTCGTGACACGTTTGGCCCGGTAACGGTTCCCAGCGATCATTTTTTTGTGATGGGCGATAATCGCGATGAATCTTTGGACTCTCGATATATCGGCTTTGTGCCGAATTGGGAGGTTACGGGAACGCCTATGTTTGTTTTTCTGCCGCTAGCACGCGCCGGACTTGTTCGCTAAGTAAGGTTACGCAGTTTTCCCCCGAGCCTGCCTGTTGTAAATGGGTTGTAAATGCTTAGCTGGTAAAGCGCCGTTAGATGTTAGGCGGGAAAAAGCCTTATTTCAGCAAAGAGCCGACCTCTTCAGAGCTAGGCTGCCTGGTGCTTGGCTTGGC
>JAUXHF010000008.1 GCA_030621685.1 Spirochaetota bacterium | reverse complement strand
CCTTGCGAAAGCAGTTTCTTATAAGGCTCGCCTCCCTTAACAAGACCGATGTCTCGCAGGGCCTTATGAAAAAATCTGGCGTAGAGCAAATGTAACACAGCATGTTCTATGCCGCCAATGTAAAGATCTACCGGCATCCATTTCTTCATGCTTTCTGCCGAAAAAGCCTGCTTCGAATTTTTCGCATCGATATACCGCAAGTGATACCATGAAGAACATGTAAAAGTGTCCATAGTATCGGTTTCACGCCGGCCATAGCCTTGTTCCCACTTAGCTTCATCTCCATCAGCCGCTGTCGAGTTTTCTGGCTCTTCGTTTTTTCCCTCGTTCCTGTTTTGTTTTTTTTGCCCCTCGGCTAAGCCATCTCCATCTAAGCGAACGTTAACAAAGGAATCAAGCTTGGGCAGAGGCGAGGCTGCCTTATCGAAAACATCAACAAATGGAAGTTCTACCGGCAAATCAGTTTCAGTTACCGGAATATAACCTCCTTCTGGTAGCCAAATCATGGGAATAGGATTTCCCCAATAACGCTGTCTTGAAATAAGCCAATCTTTAAGCCTATAGCTCGTCTCTTTGTGGCCAAGGTTATTTTCCTCGCAGAAATCCATAATTTTCTGCTTGGCTAGATTATTATCCATGCCCGTAAACTCTGCCGAGTTAATGAGTTTGCCCTCGCCCGTGTAGGCCTCTTCAAGGCTGCTCTTGCTCTTTAACATGCTAGCCGATTCCGGCGGCTGAATGACTTTGATAATAGGAATACCCAGTTTTTTAGCCAAGGCAAAATCGCGATGATCATGCCCAGGGCAGCCCATAATAGCTCCTGTGCCATAATCACTCAAAACGAAGTTAGCCGCATAGAGCGGAATTTTCTTTTTCGTGATAGGGTGAAAAACGTAGCTGCCCGTGAAAATTCCAGCTTTTTCATAATCGCTGTTTTGGTTTATTTTCTTCCATGCTTGAATAGTAGCCAAGAATTTTTTTCGCGGGGCTTCATCCAGTTCAATAAATTGCTCTAGCTCTTGATGGTCAAAGGCTATAGCCATAAACGTTGCTGCAAAAATAGTATCTGGCCTTGTCGTGTAAATTGGGAAAACTTTTTCTTTATACAGGAAATCAAAGATGAAACCTTTGCTACGACCTATCCAGTTTTTCTGCATACGTTTTATCCTATCACTCCAGCCGGGAAGGTGGTCTAAGCCGCTAAGCAGCTCTTCAGCATATTTCGTGATGGAAAAATACCACTGGTCAATAAGCTTTCGCTGCACAAGCGCGCCAGAGCGCCAAGCTCTGCCATTTTGAATTTGCTCGTTGGCTAATACGGTGGCATCTTCGGGGTCCCAGTTCACCCATGCTTTCTTGCGCTCCACTAGCCCTTTTTCATACAGCTTAAGAAAAAACCACTGCCCCCAAACATAATAATCTTTTTTCGCCGTACAAACTTCATTGTCATAATCATAAGAGAAGCCAAAGCGCTTTAGCTGCAATCGCATAACATCAATGTTTTCAAAAGTCCATTTCCAAGGCAGAAGCTTGCGTTCCAAGGCAGCATTCTCGGCAGGCAGACCAAAAGCATCCCAGCCAATGGGATGCAGCACGTTAAAGCCCTTCGCACGTTTATATCGCGCTACCGCATCGCCTAAAGAGTAATTCCTAATATGCCCCATGTGAAATTTCCCACTGGGATACGGGAACATTTCAAGGCAGTAGTATTTTTCGCCCGCTGCCGCTGATGAAAAAGCAAAAGGTTTTTCTTTCTCAAATACAGCCATCCATTTACGTTCAATGGCCTCAAAATTATATTCCATGGTTTTTTTTAACAGTATCTTACTGCTATCTTGCTGCTATCTTGCTGCTATCTTGCTGGCTTCAGCTATCTTAGTTTTATTCATAGTTTTATTTAGAGTTTTATGTTTCCTTGCTACATGAAAAGGACTTTTATTAAATCGCCTTTATATAAATTTATAAGTAGTATACTGTTTCTATACTGTTTTTATAATGTTTTCATATTGTAACAAAATTTTCATGTTTTTCATATCTTTCATAGCAAAAAGATACAAATAATACAGAAAATAAAAAGAGCATGAACAAAACAGCCGTAATAAGCGATGGAAGCAGTAGCCTTGGCTATGAATTTGCTAAGGCTTATCTTAGAAAAAACTACGATGTGCTTATACTCTCTTCGAATAAAGAAAAGCTTAAAACTGCAAAAAAAAGCCTCTCGAAATTAAGCAGCTCAAGAATATTAAGCCTCCATCTTGATTTAAGCACGCCTTTTTTTCTTAAAGAAATAGAAAGTTTTTTAGAAAAAAAAGACCTGCAGCCTTCTCTGCTCATAAATAATGCTGAACTTGGCTACGGAGAAAATTTGCAGACTGCTTCTCTTAAGAAAATAAAGGAAATTCTAGATGTAAACATAACAGCCCTAAGTTTGCTTACAAAATTCTTTGCCGATACCATCTCTGCTAGAAACAAAAGCAAGGCTGGCATGAACAATCAGGGTCTTATTATAAATATCGCTTCTTTTTCGGGATTTTTTGCAAATAGCCAGCATGCTGTGTATGCGGCCACAAAGGCCTATGTCATCAGCTTTAGCGAAGCCTTAGCCCACGAATATAAGGACGATAACATACGCTTTCTCACCCTATGCCCTAACATGCATCCCAGCGCTCATCCCAGCGCTCATTTTAACGTTTCAGTTCTTGAAAAAAAACACTGGTTCAGCTCTTTCGCAGGCTTGCTTTCTGGCCTGCCGTATAAGCTTTCTGGTCTGCCGTATAAAATAGGTTACAAGCTAGCCTATAATATGTCTAGCCCTAAGCAAGTGGTAGAAAGCAGCCTAGCTCACCTTCGTTCTTCTTCTAAAAAAAGCCTCGTCATACATGGACGCATGAACAAACTAACGCTTTTTTTGGCTAGATTTCTCCCCCGTCAGTTTATAACAAAAAGAGTAGCTGCCCAGCCAAAGTTCTACTAAATTTAAATTTCATTACTTTTTCATTGTTTTAAACAACGAGCTTTCTAAAACCACAGCCCTTTATGCTTGGCTTGTTACGGCAGAATTTAACAAGATCTTTCTTTGTTTCGGCAAGCTAAAAGTTAGCTGGGTAACGTTAGCCGCCAGTTAGCCAGCCGCCAAAAAATTAGCCGCCAGTTAGCCAGCCGCCAAAAAATTAGCTGGTTAACGTTAGCTGGCTGTGCTAAGTATTTTCTGTTTCGGCAAGCCAAAAAGTTAGCTGGGTAAAGTTAGCCGCCAGTTAGCCGCAGCCGCCAAAAAATTAGCTGGTTAACGTTAGCTGGCTGTGCTAAGTATTTTCTGTTTCGGCAAGCCAAAAAGCTAGCTGGCTAAGGCTGCGTTTCACGCTAGCTGCTTGAATAAAGTCCCTATCTCCTGTAAACAGAAATTTTCGAGAAAGCACTGGCCATCCTCTTTTGAAAAAACCAATAAACACCGTGCCTAACGGTTTCTTTTTAACAGCTCCTTTAGGCCCAGCTATGCCCGTAACACTAAGCGCGATATCCAAATTTGCTTGCTTGGCAAAGCCTTCAGCCATAGCCTCTGCCACTTCAGCGCTTACCGCGCCATAGCGCTTTAGCATAGCTTTAGGCACGTTGCAAAACTTTTGTTTTGCCTCTTCCGAGTAACAAGTAACAGCACTCTGAAAATAGGCCGAGGCTCCCGGCCTCTGTACGAAGGCAGCACTTAACAGGCCCCCGCTCAGCGATTCGGCTACGCCAAAACGCCATTTTTTTTTCATCAGATATCGATGCAGTCGCTCGGCTAAAGGCATAGATCCAGCATACGATATCGTGCCAGGCTCTTTTTTTAACGCTAGCAGAATTCGTGAACGCAGGCCAGTTAGGCTAGGCAGAAAAGCCTCATCATCCGCTTTCAAAACAAGCTCCAACTCGCCAGCCGAAGGCAGGTAAGCTACGCTAATCTTCTTCGCCAAGGTAGCAGCTTGCTTTTCTTTGCCTAAGGCTTCTTCAACATAGGCCTGCATGCGGCTCTCTCCTAAACCGATAACTTTTATCGATACGGCTGCTCTTGATATAAACTTTGGCTTTTTCAAAGAAAGTAAAACACGAGGGCTGCTTGAGCTAAGCCTTTTTTGAAGAAGTGTTACTACTCGCTGCCTACAAAGGCCAAGACATTCGCTGGGTACGCCGGGCAAAGCAAAAAGCATGCCTTCTAGAGACGGCCCAAGACTATCCTTCTTCCTAGCCTTAGAACTAGCGCCTAATAAAGAATATCGGCGATAGAAAGAATATCGGCGATAGAGAAAAGGCGCCGTTCCAAAAGCACTTCGCTCCACTTCAAAGCCCTCGGGAACTCGTGCTTGCGAAAGAAATATTTTCTTCATCCGCTCATCATGGGCCATGCTAACCATCCGCTCATCATAGCCCACTAGCCTGCCCTTCCTCTCTTTTATACTTTTCTTAAATAATTGCAGCAAATAACGCTGATGCTTGCTATGAACAACAAGTTTTGTGTTAAAGGCAAGCGCTAATGCTGCCGCCGTCCTGTCATCACTGGTGCAGCCAAGACCGCCGCTTAGCACAATTACATGAATCTGCTTATTTTTGGTGAGCCTCCGCAAGGTTAGCGCAATAAGCTTTTCATGATCTGGCAGCGTGATGATTTCTACTATTTCTGACCATGGCTGCCCAAGTATCATGGCCATGTCCCTAGCATTAGTATTCTCTTGTCTGCCTTCTATCAGCTCATCGCCAATACAGAGCAAGGCGATATTGAGCCGGCTTCGTGTAGCAGCTATCATTATTTTTTAAGAATTCTCATTTCTTCTGCTTCTCATTTTTTTAAAAAACGAAAGCGCTAGCTTAAGAAGACCAAAGTTTACAAGGCAGCACCGCAGCAGGAAGAGTTTTATGAGGAATTTATTATCTTAGCAACCGGCGACTGCAACGAGTAGGCACGCAGGCAAATATATGGAAAATATGGAAAATTAGAAACTGTAAAGTTTATGTTGCTCCGCAAAAGAATGGAATCCGGCTTCTTTTATTATCTCCTTAAAGTCGCCAACGTTGTCAGCATAATGGCAAAGCAGCATCTTCGCTTTGATTTTAGCGGGGAGTGTACAAAGCTGATCTAAAGAAGCATGGATGCCACCAGAGAAGAATTGGCAATCGTGGAAAATGTACTCCAAGTTCATCTTCTCTTCATATTCCATAATTAAGTTAAAGTCAAACTGTGTATCACAAGTAAACAGTATCCGCTCATCGACAATAACGCCTGTACTCCACATGGCATCTTTCCAAGTATTTACGTTTTCTGGAAAGTGGCGAGTTCGCGGAAACTTCACATTTATCGGGCCAACATCTGCTTCCCATGTTTCCCGAGTATATTCGTATGCCCGTTTTAGCTTGTGGACATTCCAGTAATCTTCAAAGCAAAGTCTATTTCCCATATATCGTTTTTCAGAATAGGCCGAACCACCTTTTAACGATTCATCCCATAGTTTTTTTTTGTAGAAAGAATTTATGTAAATATTGGGCTTCTCTTTGAAAACATAACGCCCCATCAGCATGACTTCTTCTAACCCGCCAATGTGATCGGCATGCGAATGCGTGATGTAATAGTTTTTGAGGTCGCTTAGCTCAAGCGAGACCTCTCGCAAAGCAAGACAACATTTTGTGCCGAAATCCACCATAAGATGTTCGCCATCCTTAACAATAAGGAAATTTGTTTGGTAGAACTTCGTGGCAAAAGCCGAACCCGTGCCTAGAAAAAAGACACCTAGCCCCAAATGCTCTTTTAAGCTATTCTTTAAATTAGCTACTTCTCGGATTTCCATTTTCTCTACCTAAAAACAACTTACTATTTAATTAAGCATTTAATTACTTAATCATATTTACTCTCTGCTTGCTATCAATTTCTTTGTAAATTCTCTTATCAAGCATTTTTCAAGGTATTTTATTTACTATTCTCTTCTATACCTATACTCGTAGTAAAGTCTTGGAAAAATTACGAGAAATTACGAGTAGAACACTTTTTATTATTTAATTTTTTTATTAAATAATAAAAAGCCCCGTTTTTAGCTGAAATTCAAATACCCACTAAACTTCTAAAAGCCTGATGGTATTTGTCGATTTTTTCATAAAAAAAGGATAGGCATAGAGGAAAATTACTGTTTCGCCTTTCTTCAACCGCCGAACTTTCCGCAAATTCTGCAATATTTCAGCAAAACGCTTATCTTTTTCAGTGGTTTCCTTGATGGAAATAGGGGAAATAGCATAGTAAAGATAACTACGCTGCACAAGCTCCTTATTCATACCGGCCACAATGCAGGTTATGTCTGGGCGAAAAGAACTCAGTAAAACTGCAGATTTTCCTCTTTTCGTAACAGTAATAACATGGCGAACAGCACTGGCGCTTGCCAGCTGCAAGGCAGCACGGCATATTGGCATTATATCTGTTTTGCTCTTATATTCTTGCAAAATATTACTTGTCCAATACTTCTCACTGGCACAGAGGATTCTGTGCATAACTTTTATCGCCGCGCCGGGATGTTTTCCTATAGCTGTCTCACCAGAAAGCATGACGGCATCGGCACGCAACCTAGAGGATTGTGCCACATCGGTAGCTTCAGCGCGCTTGGGCCTGGGGTTTTCTATCATGCTATCTAGCATTTGGGTAGCAATAATATTGACACGTCCTTTTTCTCTGGCCTTTTTCAACACCAGCTCCTGAATAACAGGCACATCCTCATCGGCAAAGTTTTCGCCAAGATCCCCGCGGGCAACCATCACGCCTTCAGCCGCATCAATAATCTCATCGATGTTTTTTACGGCTAAATTCGATTCGATTTTCGCTATGATAGGTAAGCTGCTACCTTGTTTTTTCAAGAAAGAGCGGACTTCTGCTATATCGTCAGCATCGTTGACAAAAGACGCCGCCACCCAGTTAAACCGCTGCTTAGCAATATAGCGAAGAGATCGCTTATCTTCTTTGCTATGCATAGGAAGTTTTAGGTCATGCCCTGGAACGTTAATAGCCTTATGCGACTTTAACACACCACCCTTTTCAACAACAACACGAACCGCTTTTTGCTCAATGGCCTTTACGCTGAAGATTAACTCGCCATCATCGGCTGTAATCCTCTGCCCCGGCTCTACCAAGTTGTAAAGAAAGCCATGATCAATGCCAATAATTTGCGGCTTCTTGATGAGCAAGGAGCCTGCTTTTCTCATCGGAGATGGCTCCAATAGCTCCAATTCTTCTTTCGTTTTCTTCTTAAACAGAACTTCTTCGCCCTGCTGTAAAGTAAAGGTTACAGCTTCACTGCGAATTTCTCTACCTCTTAAATCGGCAATAAAGGCTACGGGAATGTCTTCAAGCTGCATCCCTAAGATTTCCCTTAACTGTGAAAAAATTTGTTCTACTTTTGATTCGTTCAAATGTGAGAAATTAAAGCGAAAAGCCCCGATATACGGTAAAACTTGCCGCAAGACATTGGCTTGCAACAAGGCCGGGCCTATGGTAGCAATAATTTTAGTTTTTCGTTCTTCTATCATAGCAATATCATAGCATAAATTCTGTGTTTTTGCTTAGCACTCTTGCAAAAACCATAGTCTTGCTACAATCCAAAGGCTAAAAGCTTGCAGAAAATAATTCAAAATAACTCTTTATATATTGTTTTTATTTTATAATATTGTTATATTCTATTCACATGTTTCATGCAGTTTCAAGGTTTTTTGCCTTATATCCTAACCATTCATATTCCATAATCAATACTTACTAATCAATACTTTCAATATTGAAGCCATCCCCATCCTCATTCCTAGCCATAAAAGGTTAAAAGAAAACTTTACGCACAAAATTTTTCAGCCATGCTCTTCATTTTAAAAATTCTGATTAGACAAGAAAAGTTTTGGCTAAGCATCTCAATCATTTTCATTCTAATAACAGCCCTAACAACTCTGATGCAAGCCATTGTGGCGGGCAACATCGTAGCTTCTTTTTCAAAATTCGATTCTATTAAAGGAGAAGTGGTAGATTTTTATCAAGAAAAACTAAGCCCTGCCGATGAAATTTCGGAAACAAGCCTAAGGAGGAAAATATTAGATCTTTATCAAATTTATAAAGAACAAGGCCAGCAAGAAGCTATTTTCTATGCCATCTCCAAAAGAGATTTAAAGCTCTTTCTTCTCATTGGCTTTTTAGTATTCATACTCTTGTTTGTCAACCAGTTCTTTGTTTTCCTCAAAGATATAGCAAGAAATTTTTTAAGTATTCGTATTAGCCAAAACATAAGTTCTTTGGCCTTCACCAGCTTGCTTTTGCAGCCATTAAGTAGTTTGCGTAACCAAAGTGGCGGAGATGTTATTACTCGTGTTATTGTTGACGCCAACAAAATACGATCTTCGTTCAACGAGATTCTTGAAAGTGGGCTTTTTTCTACTGTTCTCATCGGAGTAAGTTTCGTGGTGCTTTTTTACACCGATTATCGACTCACTCTCGTTATTTTGCTAGCTTTTATTACCTTAAGCCCTGTTATGTTCTTCACCATGCAAGGCGTAAAAAAAATCCAAGCAGAAGCTTTATTTTCGCTCTCAGCGCTCTCTACACATATGCAGTCCGTTATTAGCACAGCGCCTATCGTGAAAATATTTGGTCGTGAACGTTTTGAATTAGGTCGCTATAAAATAACCTTATCCCGTTTTCTGCGAGCTTCATTTTTTGTAAGCCTGATCCAAAAAATCATTCGGCCAATTACTGAATTTATTGGCTTGCTGGGAGTAATGGGCGTAATTCTTTATAGCTCCTATCTTATATGGGATGGCTCATTGTTGCTTGAAGAGTTATTTACTTTCTTATTTATTTTGCTCTTTGTTGTTCCTTATATGCAAAAAGTCACGAAATTAGGCACAACGATAGCTGTGTTTCGCATCCATGCTCAACGTATTTTGCACGTGGCTTTTCAACCATCAGAAATGGAAACTTTCTCTATGCGGCATAAGAAATTGAAGAACTTTAAAGGGGCTATTGAATTCCGTGATTTTTCATTTTCTTATGAACAGAACGCTCCTATTTCTTACAAACACAATTCTCTTGTTTTGAAAAACATTTCTCTTAAGGTGCCTGCAAAAACCTCTATTGCCTTAGTGGGGAAGTCTGGAAGTGGGAAATCTACATTGGTGAGCATGCTTCCTATTTTTTATAGCGCAAGCTCTGGCGATCTTCTTTTCGATGGCGTGTCTTTCAAAGAATTCTCTTTACAAAGCATTCGAAAAAACATTTCTATGGTCTCTCAAGAAACCCATCTTTTCAATGCTAGTGTTGCAGATAACATCCGCTACGGCAGGCTTTCTGCCTCTAAGCAAGAAATAAAAGAGGCATGCCAAAAAGCTGAGATTCACGGCTTCATCAATTCCCTGCCTAAGGGCTATGACACGGTTATTGGCGAACATGGTTTCCGCTTTTCTGGCGGGCAAAGGCAACGTCTTTCAATTGCCCGTGCCTTTTTGAAACGCTCCAAGATCCTTATTTTCGATGAAGCTACTTCCTCGCTCGACTCCCAAAGCGAACAGCTTATTCAGCAATCTATGGAGCGCATTATGAAAGAGCAAACTACCTTTATCATCGCTCATCGGCTCTCCACCATTTTGAAGGCCGATTGTATTGTTGTTTTATCGAATGGTCAGATTGTAGAATTGGGAACACACCAAGAACTCTTAAAAAAGAAAGGCGTCTATAGAAACCTCTACGATATTCAGTTTGCTGGCGCCTAAGCTCTAAGCTCAAATTTTTGCTAGCGCCTACAGCTCATGGTTATTGGCTATTAGCTATTGGTTATTGGTTATTGCTTATTGGTTATTGGCGCTTCTTCATATTTTTAGTTTTTGCGAAGACTGTTTTCTTTTACCTAGCGAAGCCTGTAGAAAGCAGACGGCTCACCGATTTTCCCATATGCAAATTGTAGATTACATGGGCAAAAAGCTTGCTAATATCTAGCTCTGTGTACCAAGATTTATCTTTAAGTTTTCTGCCCCACTGCACGGCATTAGAGCTGATAACCTCCTCAAATAAACCTTTTTCATAGGCTTTATCGAAAGCGGCTATGGCATGCCCGCTGAAATAACTAAGCGGAACGGCTATATAAATTTTTTCTGCACCCTCATTTTTTAGCAGCTCTAAGGCCGAAAGCAAGGTGTTTCCTGTAGAAATCATATCGTCTGTTATCAATACATTTTTGCCATAAACCTTGCCAACAAGCCGCATTTCCGAAATGGCTGATGGCATGGCGTAGTTACGTTCTTTATTGATAATGGCTAAATTTACGCCAAGCTCCCTAGCAAAAAACCCGCCTCGTTTTGCCGAGCCCACATCGGGCGACACTATCATAAAGTTGTCTTGAGGCATGTTTTTTTTCACATACTCAATGAAGATCCCGCCCATATGCAAATTTTCCAATTTTAGCCCAGAAAAAAAACCCTCTATCGTCTCGGAATGCAGGTCTAAGGTAATGACTCGCTTAGCTCCTGCTTGTTCTAAAAGCTGGCCGACCATGCGCGCGCTAATATTCTCTCTTCCCTTTCGCTTATCTTGCCGAGCATAAGGAAATTGCGGAATAACAGCATTTACCCGCGCTGCATCCGAGTAATAAGCTGCATTCAGCGCACAAGACAAGGCGATAAGGTTGTCGTTCACCGTTTTCTGGCTTTCTGGATCATCTATAAGCTGCACCACATAAACATCGTTATCTCGTATATTCTCATGGATTACGTATTTCAGCTCTCCATTGGCAAAAGTAACTTCCTCTCCCTTAACTAACGAATAGAGTTCATTTTCCTTTGTTTCATAGCTATTATCGCTCTTAGCAATATTATTTAAATGATCGCAAATTTGCTCTGCAAAACGATGCCCCGAATTCAGGCTTAAAATTTTAAGTTTCTTCATTTCCGCTTTCTTTTTATAGCCACAATATTCGCTCTTCTTCTTTACTTTCGCCAGCTCTTCTTTCGCCAGCTAAACTACTACACGTTATTATTATACACCACTGCTAAGAAAAATATCAGAAAGTATCAAAACTAACTCTCTAAGCTGGCAAAAAAACTAGGCATAGCCAGCAACCAGCCCAGCGTTCCTTTTCCTTCGATGATATTTTTACCCTAACAGAAAGAGCCAATACTTCACTTCAGCCGATATGTTCCATGCGCTGTATTATTTCAGTAACATGTTCTTGTGTTCTCGTGTTCTTATGTTCTATCAGCGCCTTACTCTTAGCGACTAGGAATAGCCAATACTTCTTGGCGATATGTTTTATATGCTAGGTTGTTCAGTAAAGTGTTATACGAGTTTTCAGCTTCAGCTTGCGAAGTTTCACTTTGAAGAAAAGGCTGCTCTGTTCCCAAAAGCCTAGGCGGCGGAAGCAAAGCCCGCTGCAAGGAAGCAAGAGAAAGCGTCCGTGGCGTTTTCACAAATACCAGTGTTTGCAGAAGCGCTTGTAGCTCATCTGTAGAGCGTTCAAGCTGGGGGGCAGCAAGAATCCAGCCCCACTCTCCAAAGCTAGGCACAGTTTCTTTAAGCGCCACTGTGTTAAGCCCAGAGCGCTGCATGGTACGCCGTATAAGCGCAAAGGTTTTGGCAGCATATCTGGGCGAAGAAGCCTGCTGCACCACGATGCCTCCAGGGCGCAGCCTTAAAACTAAGGAACGGTAAAACGAAAGTGAGTACAGCTTGGAAAGATCCTCTCGGCTAGGATCGGGGAAGTCCACTATGATAACATCGTAATGCTCTTCAGTTTTCCGCATATACCCATACGCATCATCATACACAATTTTTTTATTGATAGCAGGCCTATAATCTTCATTTTTGTTGATAGCAGGCTTAGAGCCTTCATTACTGGCTAAGGCTAAGGCTAACACTAAGCTGCTAAGCCTAGCATCCAAAAAACTCTGTTCATTCAAGGCTAGCAGCTTTGGATGGCTGCTGGCTAAACGGATAACAGCGCTATCTAAATCAACCAAGGTAACCTGCTTTACTTCTTGATACCTTAGAACTTCTCGCAGGGCCAGGCCATCGCCGCCGCCTAAAATGAGAACACTCTCTCTATCGCGCGCCAAGGACATTGCCGGATGAACCAAGAAATCATGATAAATAGCTTCATCGTAAGCAGAAAACTGCAGTTTTCCGTTTAGATATAAACGAAGGTTGCCATTCACACTTTCGCTAAGCACAATACGCTGATAGGCCGAACTCTCCGAGAAAATTACCTTATCGGCATATAATTTCTGTTCCAAACTAGCCAGCTGCTCTGGCACTTTTAAAAACCCTACGATTATCAAAGCCGTGCTCCCGCAAAGGCAAAGAAATAAAACAAGGGCATGCCAGTTCGAATTCTTCTGGGCAAGCAAGCCTAGCTTAAAAAAATATCGCATGTTTTTAGTAGCTGAAGAAGCCTTTGTTGCCTTTACGGTTTCATCGCAGGCCTCATCGGCCACAGCAGCATGCTTTGCATATTTTCTTTGATAAAGAAAGAAGGCTATAAACGCGCCCACAAGATTAGTAAGCGATACCGCCAAGGCTGCCTCAATGGAATTAGCAAAATATAAATTTAGCACAAATACCCAGAGCATCGCCCCCAGAAATCCGCCAAGGTAATCTGCACGGAAAATTTGCGCCACATTCATAGCCAGCTTAGGGATGATCTTAGCATTCAATCTTAAAAGAATAGGTATCTCCATGCCAATAAGCACGCCGATGCCGGCAATAAGTGAGTATTGCGTAAGAACAAAATGGCTACGTTTCACAGAAAACATGTTGCTTAAGAAAATACCGCCAAAACCACCAAGCAAAGATAAGGCTATCTCTAAAAGGATAAAGCCAGTGAAAAGATGTGCTGTGCTAATTTTTTTTTGCAGGTCTGCCCCAAAGCCCATGGCAAGAAGCATCACTCCTATAGTAAGCGCCCATTCTTCAGCTGTATTTCCTAACAAATCACTGGCTAACTTCGAAAAGGTATACTGGTAAGCAATACCGCAGGCGCCTGTAATAACCGTCAGGCTAAAGAGAGCAAATTTAACGCCTTTCATACGTTTCTATAAATTTTCTTGATATTTCAAAATCGTTTCATCTTTCACTTGGAATTCTTTTTTTGGCTTATAGAAAAGAAAATTTCGTTGCTTGAAAATGTCAAGGAAAACCTAGTCTTCTTCAGTCATGGTCATGAGTGCCTGTGCCTGTGTCTGTGCTTGCCTAATTTTTTCGAGTAGCCGTAAACATACGCTAAAAGAAAAACCGCGGTTTTGTAATTGCTTCATCAATTTTTCTAGCGCTACTTCTTTTTCGCTTAAGAGCTTGGGTTCTCTTTTCCATACTTTCTGCTGGCTGGGAACATTCTCATTTTCAGGCTTGTTTCTCGGCAAGATTTTTCTTTTTTTTTCTTCAAATCTGGCAAATTTTTTTTCATCTAAACTATAAGGAACAAGCAAATCCTGCTCCTGCCTTACTTGCAGAAACCAATACCCTTCTAGCATAGCTAAATCATCGTAGCTATTTGCTTGCAAGACAGGCTCTTCAATGCCCAGGTTAGCAAGCTCTCTCGCCGTTCGGTGCCACGGATGAGAAGCCTGCTTGTAGCGTTTTCTCGCATAAAATTGAGCAAAGCGTTCAGGCGAAAGAAAATTTTTGGCTAGCGCTTCCTCAAAAATGCTCTCCCTAAGCTCTTTGGACACAGCGCGCTTCTGCAACCAATGCTGCAAAGCTAATGGCGATTTTTCGCCTTTGGCAAGATACCCAAAAACATCTTGACATAAATTCTCACGCTCAAGAACTTGCAGTTTTTCGAAATCTACAGATACCAGTAACTCTCTATCCTTAAAAAACTGATTAAGTATCGTTTCGCTGAAAAATTTGTACAGCGTTGCCCGCCCCAAGCTAAAAACTAAAAGCTGCTTGGCTGAAGAAATTGAAGGTAATTTTTTCTGGTAATCTTTCTGGTAATTTTTCTGATTAAATACTTCTGCCCAAGCCGGCTGGTACAAGCCATAACGCCGTGGCAAGCGCGAAAGTGATTTTAAGAGTAACTTTCTATGCCTAGCCCCCTCTGTTTTCATAGCCTTAATAATAGCATGAAAGACTTCTTAACAAGAAGATTCTTGATTTAGAATTATGAGCAGGTCCGCAATGAGCTTGTTGCTAAAAACTTAAGCCAAAAACCACTATGGTCTTCACTGTTTTTTTAAACTTAGGTTTTAGAGGAACCAGCGCCACATGGCTGATTTTCCGCCGTTCCTTAGCATACATTTTTGATTGAGTAACCTTGCTGCTGCCGCTTATAAGCAGCTCTGGCTTGCCAAGCAAAAGCCTCTGGAGCAAGGCATCTTTCTCTGTGAAGCTAAACTTCTGGCTGCTTTTATACGAGATACCAAAGTATTCCACCGCAGAAAAAACAAGGCTGCTATGCGGCGCTTGCCTGCTATGCGGCGCTTGAAGCACTATCCCTATCGATAAAGGAAATCCGCATATTTTCTCAAGGAGTTCCAGCCTCTCTTTGGATTGCAGAAGTTTTTTGCTACTAGAAATTTTCTCTGCCAGCTGGGGAAATTCAGAGACAGGGAAGGGCTTCCCTATCAAGCGGGAGGGGCTTCCCTTGGCTCTGCCTGCTCTGCCGGCATCAGCGCTGATAGCCAGCTTTCCTTTCTTTCTTGATACTTTTTTCTTTTCTAGCCTAGGCGGGATAGCTCCATTCGGCGAAGCTGGCTCTAAGGCAGCTGTTTGCTTTTTTCCAAGCATGCTTTTTCGAAAAAAAGCAAATAAAGCCTCTTTCTTCTTAGTTAAAGGAGTAGCAGGCCTTGCAAGACTTGCCGGAAGTAAAGCCTGCGCAAGATTTACTCGGCTAGCCCGAAAAAGAAAGGTCTTTAAGAAAACAAATTTCTGTATCTCTATTTTTTTCTGTTCTCTATATATAAACAAAAGCATCCCAAGCAGAAAAAAACAAAGCAATAAAACAAATAAAATACTCAGGCTAAGCACAGGAATGCCAAGCAGCTTTCTACTGTGATAAAAACCAATGGTTATGCCCTCTTGCAATTGCTTCGCCGAAAGCTGCCGTAGGCCAGCAACAGATTGCGTATTGCTTTTTATTATTTTATTTGACTCCTCATAACTGCTATCAATAAGCTTCTCTAAGCTGACAAAAACTTTACTGCTCTTAAGCAGGCCCAGCTCATTGTAAATGTAGGCAAAACGATAGACAAATATATTGCTTTCTTTAAAATCCGTAAGAATCCTGCTATAAAGAGTGCTCATAAGTTTTCGTAAACTGAAATGAAAAAGCATCGTAGCCTGCTCTCCATTTTCCTGATTGCGAATATCTAGCTTTAAACCTATATGTTCTTGGTTGAGCAGAAAATAGTTTCCAGAAAAAAAATATAAACTCTGGTCAAAATCTGTAGGCTCACCAAAGGTATATATGGGCTTGCCTTGTTCATCCAGTACCGCAATTGTTTCAAGAAGCCCATAACGCACTGAAAGCTTTTCCGCAATAGGCAGACCCTTCGAAAGATCAATAAAATAGTTTTTAATGGCTGCCGGTTCTACGGCCTCGTACATATCGCTTTCAATTTGTACTAAAGTTTCGGCAAAAATCTTCGAGAAATTTTCTATCCGCTTCTCATAAACATTTTTTTGGATTGATAGCGCTGGCAGGTGGTAAAAAAATACTACATAACTAAAACTAAATAGCGCTCCGATACAAAGTAAGAACGATACAAAAAGCACTTTTCGCATACTACCGCCATAAACAAGAAAAAATCTGCAATTGCAAATTGCAAACTCTTGCTCCTTCTCTCTTTCCTGTTGCTTCCCTTTTTATGCGCCTGGATACTTATACTTATCCCATGCCGCGGCTTGATGTCTATTCATCAAAAAAGGACACTGATTTATCTAAGGCATTTCCTGCTGCTTTCCCAGAGTCTTTTTTATAAAGAGGCTGGTATTTTGGAGCTGCACCTGAAGAAAACGAAGCTGCTGGCCTATCAAAATCATTTTCCTGAGTATAAGGCTTATAAGGTTTATACGGTTTATAGGTTTTTTTGCTGCTGGCGGCGGCATTCTCTGTTTTAGCAGCACTTGCCAATGACCAAGCCTTATGCTTATGGCGCTTCATGCCTATGGCTTGTATTTTGTTCTTGATACTCTTGCAAGCAGAGAAGAGCCATCTCATA
Source organism: Spirochaetota bacterium (assembly GCA_030621685.1). Taxonomy (GTDB): domain Bacteria; phylum Spirochaetota; class UBA12135; order COTS27; family COTS27; genus JAUXHF01. The sequence continues at coordinate 2,365 of JAUXHF010000008.1, read as the reverse complement.
ATGAGCTGCGCTATATACAAAATAATCAAAAACGACAGTAAGGAGATAACATTGCCCCATATATTATTCCGCTCAACCACCGTGCCCAGCGAATACTGGATATTATCAAAATCTATAGTAATAGATTTTTCTTTAAGCTGCACTAAGGATTTATAAAAGCCCTCGGCTAGCTTATTTTTTTCATTGACATCTTCAATCGTTTTTTGATACTCAATATATTCGAAATTATCTAAGACAACAAAGTCATCACTATCTTTTAAGTAAAAGAGTTGATCGCTTATTTCAAGCCTATCTAAAATGCGCGTAAAAAAAACAGGGTTAATCGTCTGCGTGGCAAACATAACCACCGAGCCATTGTTCTTAACCGCAGATACTAATACCAGATTTTTACTATTCTTATGTTTTAATAAAACGTTGTTTTTCTTCTCTACATGTTTTACGATGTTCTCGCCAATTAAATAATCGCTAATGTTTTTATATTTTAGGCTTATAAGTTTTGAGCCAAGTTTGTTGTACAGCGAAAATTCTAACACATCAGCATTATGTTCTAGGTACTTTTGCAAATCCCGTTTAATTTTGTAATAGTTGTAATAATTATTACTATTTTTAATAAAATTAAGTAAATTCTCATTCGCAATTTGTTCCTGTGTTTCTATCAATAAATTCTTAAAATATAAATCGATGTTCTTCGAAAGAATAGTGAGTTTATACTGCGAAAGTTTCTCTTCTGTCGTCTCTTTCACTTTAGGTGAAAACCAAGTTTTTAGAGAATCGGGAACTTTGTCGGCCCACATAACTCTAAAATTATCATTTGCTTGAGAGATTTTTTCTAACCAAACGTAATCCTTAAATTCCGTATGGCTAAAAAAGAAATACATAACAAAAGCTACTGAAAGCACACTGAATACGTAAAAAAGTTTTATAAAAAAATACCTTTTTAGTTTTCCTAACTTCTTTTTATTGGCTGTATTCATAGGTTCTTTACGTATTTCTCCTAGAAATTAAAATTTCTCTTGGTAAAAGAAGCTTTCCTCATAAAATTTTTCAAAGGAAAAGCATGCTTAGTTTTAATATATAGAAATTTACGGGCATAAGCCTCCTTTTCTTTAGAAAAAAACTTCCCTTTACTTAGCCAGAAATTAGCTAAAAAAATTCGGATTTCTTCATTCTTCCTACGATATAGAATATAGATAAACTAAATTTAATCACTCTTTTAGCCGCTCTACGACTCTCTACAGTGTTATAGAGCAGCTTAAGCCTAGTATTTTATATACTCTTTCTAAACATCTTTAGCTAAAGCTAGGCTTAGCAAAACCTGTAGCACAAAGAAATAAACGAAAACTATTCTTATCTTTAACCTTATACTATAGTTGCTTTAACCCATCCTATGGATACGATAAACATATAAATAGATAGAAGAAAACCTTAGCGGAAAAATTTGTTCTTATAAATTTTCCTTACAAAGAAAAAATGAATTCCTCAGAAAAAAAAAATTTTTTCTCTAAATTCTTTCATTCACTCTTACTGTTTTTTGGCGAAGGAGTGGTTTTTTGGGAAGAGCGCCTAGCTAAACGTTTTGTATCGCTAACCATGCTAACGCTTGGTCTGCTTTTTTTGATTTTTGTCCTAGTCTATTTTGTGACCACCCAAGAACCTTACCCAGAGGTTAAAAACAGTATTCTTGATGGTAAGAGTAAGGGTGGCGATCTGCCTACTAAAACAGAGCTGGGGCAAAGCCTGCTAGAACAAAACGATTTTGAAGGGCTACAAAAAGAATCACAAAAACTTGGCATCCGTGATTATTATTTCTTTGAACAAGAAATAAACCTTGAGGAAAATAGCGATTTACTCCTGAAGCCAGTGCCGCAGCTCTCGCCATTAAACAATACCCAAGCGATGAAAGACGTCTTCGTCAAAAAAGAAATCTTTCACACTGAAGATATCACGATAGAAGCAGAAATTTCTCGGCTTGTCAAATAAAACCTTTAAAAACCTCCAAAAAGCTAAGGGCTAAGGGTTTTCTAGCAGCCGTTTTTTCTCGCCTGTCTTAGCGCTTAGTGCTTAGTGCTTTATTCTTCATTACTTTCGCCTGCTGGGAAGCTGGCTTGGTTTAACCAAAGGTTTCGCTAACTTTTCCTAAATTCTCGCCATTAAACAGTGCCTCCAGCGATGGAAGCAGAAATTTCTCGGCTTGTCAAATAAAACCTTTAAAAACCTCTAAAAAGCTAAGGGCTAAGGGTTTTCTAGCAGCCGTTTTTTCTCGCCTGTCTTAGCGCTTAGCGCTTAGCGCTTTTCTTCTTCATTACTTTCGCCTGCTGAGAAGCTGGCTTGGTTTAACCAAAGGTTTCGCTAACTTTTCCTAAAT
>JAUXHF010000036.1 GCA_030621685.1 Spirochaetota bacterium | reverse complement strand
TTATATAAAGCCGCAGAATCTTGAAGGGCGCGGATGCCGGGCAGAGTTTTATTTGGCAGAGAGCTAGCTTTTAAATACTCGAGGGCAGCGCCGCCGCCGGTGGAAAGGTGAGTGATTTGCTTATCGAGGCCGGCGCTGCGGATGGCAGCAGCAGATTCGCCGCCGCCCACTACAGTAAACACTCCCGTTTTGCTTAGCTTGGCTAATGTGCTTGCCATAGCCTCTGTGCCAGCGGCTGTTGGCGCATATTCGATGTAGCCTAAAGGGCCATTCCAAAGTACAGTTTTTGCTTTTTGCAAGAGTTCTTGGTAATGCTGTATTGTTTTCGGCCCAATATCTAGCCCCTCAAGTTTTGGCGGCATAGCGCTTACAGACCTGGTTAATAAGTCTTGGGCAGGTTGCTGAGTGGCGTAATTCATTTTTGAGACCACCACATCGCATGGAAGCACAATTTTTTTAGGGTATTGTTTAAGAAAATCGGCGGCAACCTCTAGGTAGCTTTCATCTAATATAGAGCGACCAATCTCTTTTCCCTGTGCTTTTAAAAAGGTAAAAGCCATAGCCCCGCCAATAAGCACGGTATCGGCTAGAGGCAAGAGGGCTTTAAGAACAGGGATTTTCGTTTCAAATTTGACACCACCTAAGATAACAAAAAACGGCTTGGCGGGCTGGCGCAGAATTTTTTCGAAGGCCTGAATTTCTTTTTCTAAAAGAAGGCCCATGGCAGAGGGAATAAATTCAGTTATATTGGTGGTAGAAGCATGTTCCCGATGGATGTTGCCAAAGGCATCGTTCACATAAATATCGGCTAATCCGGCAAGTTTTTTAGCAAAGGCTTTACGAACAGTAGGATTTTTACTTGTTTCTTCGCTGTGAAATCGAATATTTTCTAAACAGATAACCTCGCCTTTTTTAAGGTTGCGGGCCATATTCTGTGTTTGGCTATCAAGCACGCCACCTGCTTGGATAATTGGTTTTCCAAGCAACCCACTGAGCGCCCTCGAGACGGGGGCTAAGGAAAACTGGCTCTGAAATTTTAATTCTTTTTGTTCTTGTGCTGGCGGCCTGCCCAAATGGCTTAGCAAAATAACGCTAGCTCCTTGCTCTAAAATATATTGCAAAGAGGGAAGGCTTTTTTGAAGACGGTAATCATCAAGCACCTTAGCGGCTTTAAGTGGAACGTTGCAATCGCAGCGAAGCAAAACTTTTTTTCCGCTTAAGCTGAAATCCTTAAGTGTGGAGATAGTAAGCATAAGAATGTTTTTGAATGTTTTTTTTAAAAGATATAAGGCTAGGCTAGACTGTAGTGAAATTTAGATTAGGCAAATTCTGGCATCCAATCTTTCATAACAGGACTCATGCCTTTTTTGCCAATGGCAGAAGTTACCTCGCTAAGCGATCGTTTATCGTTAACCGAAAACTGTTCTAGGGAATCGGGGTAACAGACGTAGCCGCCAGGGTTGGTGCTACTAGCTGCGCTCATGCTGGTGATGCCTAATGTACAGAGGTTATTGCGGAAGAGGGGGCGTTCTCGGGAGGAGAGTACAAGGGACAGGTCGTTATGGAATATTCTATAAGCGAAGATAAGTTGGGCGATATCGGCTTCATCGGGAAAGAGCTGATCTTTGCTGGCTTTGTGGGCTTCTAAAGCCAAGCCTTCGGCGGGGCGTAGCCTAGGGAAAGATATACTTATCTGCGTTCGCCAATAACGTTTTTCTAGCTCTAGGGCATGCATCGCTGTGAAGTAGCTATCTAATCGCCAAGGAGACAGTCCCAGCAAAGCGCCCAGGCCTATTTTGGCCATGCCAGCTTGGGCGGCTCGCTGGGCGGTAGCTAGCCTGTAGCCATAGTTTTGCTTGAGGCCTTTCTTATGATATTTGGCGTAGTTCTTGACATGGTAGGTTTCTTGGAAAACGGTTACTCCATCTAGGCCTTGGCTGTGCAGCCGATGATACTCATCGCTTTCTAGGGGCTGCATTTCTATAGAAACTTCTGAAAAATGTTGCTTGAAGAGAATGAGCATAGCCTCTATATACTCAATGCCCACCCTATGCGGGCTTTCTCCGGTGAGCAAGAGGACATGGCAGAAGCCTTGTTTTTTTAAGAAAGCAATCTCGCGGAGCGCCTCGGCTTTAGTTAAGGTTAGTCGTTTGATAGCATTGCTTACGCTAAAACCGCAATACGTACATTCGTTATGGCATTCATTAGAAAGGTAGAGGGGCGTGAAGAAGCGCATAGTGTTGCCAAAGCGTTGCCGTGTGATATCGCGGCTTAGCGTAGCCATAGTCTCTAAAAAAGGTTTGGCTACTGGGCTGAGGAGGGCTAGGAAATCTTCTATTCGGCGCTGGCCGGCGCGGCTTAAGGCTTTTTGTACATCTTGTTTGGTTACGGCGGCTAGTTGTTTAGAGGCCTCTTGCCATGCTGTGCCTGCAAAAAGCGAAGGTGATATTTCTTCATGCTTTGAATTCTCCAATGCACGTTGGTCGTCATGTTGGCTATTTGCATTTGCATTTGCATTTGCATTTGGCGCCTGTTCTGAAGGGCTGCTCTGTTTCATGATAGTTGGTGATGACAATGGTAATGGTAGCGGTTTCTTGGGATGGCCCCTTCTGAAAATTTAGAAGATATTTTGCTTCTTTTGAGCCTGATTTCTAAGCGAAGGCGTACTTTAAAAAAGCAGCAGAAATTTTATATAGAAATAACTTCTAGATCTTCGTTATATTCATCGCGAAGAATATTTTCAATGGCAACAAGCGTGCCACTAAAAGCACTGGGGCAGCTATGGCATGCGCCCTCGTAGTTCACGGTAAGCACTTTTTTGTCTAGCGAAAGAAGTTTTAAATCACCGCCATCCATTTGCAGAGCTGGGCGAACCGTACGGCTTAATATCTCGTCTATTTTGGCAAGCTCGCCTTCGTATTCTGCTTCTTTTTTCTGGCTGATTACTTCAAAGTCAGGGTCGTGAGCTTCCACTTTCTCTTTGATTGTTTGCAGTATTTCTGCCTCCAGAGGCTGCCACGCGGCTTCGTCATGTTTTGTTACAGTAAGCGTGTTTTGAAAAAAATAAAGCTGTTTTATGCTGCCTAAGCGATACAGGGTGGCCGCCAAAGGCACAGTAAGGCATTCTTCTAAACCTGTGAATGTTATTTTCCCCTCGCTACGCAAATCTCTGTCGCATAAAAACTTCAGTGCATTGGGGTTGGGGGTTGGTTGGCTTATTACTTGTATTTCATTTTCCATAGCTTCATTCCTTCAGTTTGTTTTTTTACTTTCTAATCTTCATCGGTACTTGATAACCTATTAAAGTCTATATTACTTTCAATATTATCTTCAATACTTGTATCCCATATTTTTTTAACAAGTTCATATAATAATGTATGTCTTTTTTCTATTTCCTGTTTTCCAAAAGTATTATACGGCTCAAAGTTTAGATTTTTTTTTTCCTTAAACCCGTTAAAGTCAACATTACTTTTATAAAAATCCTCTCCTAATGTTTGTGGGTATAGAATTCCACATCCCGTATAAGTACGTAGTTTATCTTTATATGATTCATTTCCTGATGAAATAGTATCTTTACCTTTTAGTAAAAAAAAGCACCTAGTCTATTTCCTTGAGTATGGAAGTCTTCTTCATCGTCAAATAATTTTATATTATCTTCATTATTTGCAATAATATGTTCTATATGATAACCTTTTTTAGGTGTTGATGGTAAGAATTGTGCATATGTTGCTGCTGGGGTACTTGAAGAACTTGCTACGTAGCGGTCAATTCTTGCAAAGAAATATCTTAAAAAACTTGCTCCAAGTTTTGCTATATAAGCCGTAATACCAATATTTTTAAAAAACTCATATTTAAATGCTTCTTTTAAAGTTTCTATACCTTTTGACTTTTTTATCTATTTGACCTAATAATTTACTTTTAATATTTCATATGGTTTTAATGCTATCCCTCTATCATTTGATAACTTCAAATACCATAGGAAGATCTTTTGTTTCTTCAATTTCTACCTCTATTAAACGCAGCTGAAGTCTAAAATAAAGTATAAAAAAATGTAATTTATTTTTTGTGCTTTCTTTATCTTTTGAAATTAAAAGTCTATTTAATATTTCTGATACTGTCTTATCTTTTGGTTTTAATCCCATGCTAATTACCTGAATTTTACATTTTACCTAAATATCATTTTAAAAGCGTTAAACATAATTATATCATTGTCTTTGATGAGGGTCAATATCATAATTTCTTTGTTGAAATATTTTTATACTGTCTTATTTTGAATATAAATATCCCTTTTTTAGAATTTAATACTGAATTACTTCTTGACCTGTTAAAACTTCTAAGTAAACAAGTAAATAAACATATTTTTAATATAGGTTTCAATGCTACAATTCACAGTAGCAAAATAAAAATTCAAAAAGTTAAAAAGCTTATATTGTTATGTATAATAATAATATTTACTTATTGAAGAGCGTGGGCTAACTTTCAGGACAAGAAAATTCCAAAGCAGCTTCAAGGTATGAATATTCCAAAATAGCGAGAAGGTCAGTAAAAGAGTCGCCATGCGAATTATTATTAAGTGTAAATTTCTAGCACCCAATTCACATATTTACGGTATTTTGCTCATAATTTTTGATGAGGAGACGCTTCACTTTGAAGGACAGCTTATCAATCTTTCCACGTATTCGTTAGAATACAACTCGATTACTCCGGATTCTAGTATAGAGGGCTACCTTGATATTATAAATAAAAAAAGAAATGTCATGTCTTTTCAAACGATAGCCCTGCGGTTACAGGTAGCCATAGAGAAAAATTTAAATATTTACGATAAAAATGAGAAAGGTATAAGGCGTAAAGATAGTATTGAAATAGAGGATTTTTTGAAGACAACTATTCGCAAATGTGTTGTTGAACGAGAAATCATCATTTTCACGGCGCTAGAGGAGGTTTCTTCAGAAAGATATACTAAACTGTTTTTGAAAAAAGAAACACAAGAATCGGTGGCAGAAAATGTTTCTGAAGAAAGTTATGAAAACGTTGAGCTTCGTATTCCAGAAGGTGGAATTGAAATGAAAAGTTCGCTTATCTTAGCGCCTGTGGATGGCAAGCCGATATTCAACTTAAAAGTAGGAGACTCAATTTTTGTAGAAGTGAAAGAAGAATATGATGAGGATACACCTTCCAGACGAAGCGTGAAACCTGCCATTATTTCTGGTATTCAGTTCCTTGATGGCGTGCATACTTTCCTGCTTTCTTTAGGAGGCAATGAATATTCCTTAGTCGAAGAGTCAGAGAATATCAAGCTAAAGGTATTTAGTGGTGATCATGCCAAAGTGCAAGAAGAGAAAAAAGAAAAACAGTCTATAAAAACCCCGCTTACCTTAATATTTGTTAGTTTGTTTTTCATTTTGGTAATCTTTTTCTTCTTCCTAGCCTATATTTGGGTTATATAGGAGCATTCTTTTATTTTCGATAAAAGGCAGGGCTAGGCATGAAAAAAAAAATAATCCTTGTTGATAGTTATAATTTTTTTTACAAGGCCTATCATGCTTTTTTCAATCATCCGCTAACCAATAGCAAGGGCGAGATGACCTCGGTTATTTTTAGCTTTCTAAACCTCTTAGTACGCATCAGCGAAACCCAAAAGCCATCGCTGCTTATTTGCGTGAGCGATGCAAGAGGGAAAACCCATCGGCATAAGCTGTTTGATGCCTATAAAGCGAATCGCCCGCCAATGAGCGATGACCTGCGAATACAGATAGAGGCGCTTAAGGTCTTCATCAAACTTTTAGGCATACCCTTAGCCGAGCAGACGGGGCTGGAGGCCGATGACATCATTGCTAGCTATGCTTCAGCAAAAACCGATGAGCATGAGCATGAGCATGAGCATGAGCATATTGAAATTTTCTCATCGGATAAAGACTTACATCAGTTAGTAACTAAGCGGGTAAGCGTCTTGAAAAGCCCCAGAGATGCCAGTAGCATGATGAGCGGGAAGAGTTCTTTCATAGAGATGGATGAGGCGGCCGTCCTCGAGAAATTCAAGGTAGCCCCCCGGCAGCTAGCCGATTACTTGGCTCTTGTTGGCGATGCTTCAGACAACGTGCCCGGGGTAAAGGGCGTTGGCCCCGTAATGGCAGTGAAACTTCTTCAGCAATATTCTTCGCTGAAAGAAATCTATGAAAACCTCGATAATTTAGACAAGAAAGTAGCTAAGAAACTTTTTGATTCTAAAGAAAAAGCCATGCTTTCCTATAGGCTGGTGAAGCTGCCCAGCCAGGAGGCTTCGGCGAAGGCCATTGTAATTGCCCCCTTAGAATCTTTGGCGATGAAGCCCATTGTTTGGGATGAGCTAGAAGATGGGCTTCGGCGCTATGAATGTTTTTCAATTCTTAAAAAACTTTCTTCGGCTAAAAAAATTGGCGGTAATTTTCTGGAATTGGTAGCATTGCTTGAACCCTTGTCAAGCCCAAGTTCTTCGAGTAAGAAAAATAAAGCAGAAGGAGAGCTTTCGCTTTTTGAGGGAACAGAGAAGAGTACAAAAAGAGCTAGCAGAACAGCCGAGTCTGTTTTTGAAGATGAGCCGGCACGTTTAGCTGAAGTGCAAAAGGCTTTAAATATTGTATTTCAGCGTGAAACGCATAGTTTTGTACATGCTACGTTAGCTGAAAGCGATATAGAAATACTTGCTAAAATACGCCGTGCCGTGCATAAAACAAAGCGCATGTGTTTTGATTTTGAGACCAATTCCTTAGATGTGCTTAGCGCCGATATTGTGAGCATGGTGATTGTGGCAGGAAACAGCTCGTTTTATTTGCATTTTATGGCGGATGAAAAAAGCAAGGCTATAAGCAGCGTGGCTATTGAGGCCATCAAAGATCTTTTTGAAGACGGGAGCATTCTTAAAATAGCTCATAATCTGAAGTTTGAATATGCCTTGCTTAGGCGCTACGGCATTAAGCTGGCAGAGCCTTTTCATGATACGCTTTTGTTTGAATACATCTTGCATTCCGATAGGTATGTTTTTAAGCTGGAAAAACTGGTGTACGAATATTTTGCGCTGGAAAAACCTGATTATAAAGAGCTGCAAAAACCTTACGAGAATATTTTCGAGATACCCCAGCCCATGCTGGCCAGCTATACCTTTGAAGATGGCGAGACAACCGAGGCTTTGTATCGCTTGCAATGCAAAAAGCAAGAAGAAAAGCTAAGCTCTTACGAGCAAAAACTTTTTAGAGAGTTAGAAATGCCGCTTATTAGTGTGCTTAGCGATACAGAACACAGGGGCGTACTCATAGATGTTCCATGGCTTTTAAAACTAGAAAAACGTTTAGAAGAACTTCTTGGTCAATATGAGCAGAACATTTATGAATTAAGCGGAGAGGTGTTTAATATTAATTCGGTAAAAGAGCTGCAGCAAATCTTGTTTCAGAAGTTGGCGCTTCCCGTGCAGAAAAAAATGAAGACGGGCTACTCTACCGATCATCGTGTTTTAGCGAAGCTAAGCAACAAATACCCTATTGCTAAAGAAATTCTTGCCTACCGCAAGGCCATGAAAATGCTCAGCACCTATGTGCGTACCCTGCCCAAACTGGTGCATGCCAGCAGCGCCAGAGTGCATACCAGCTATCAGCAATATATTGCAAGCACGGGGCGTTTGTCTTCGAAAAACCCTAACTTACAGAACATTCCCATAGGGAAAGAAAGCTTTGGTATCCGCCAAGCCTTTAGGGCGCCTAAGGGCTATAAGCTGGTATCCATAGATTACTCACAGGTGGAATTGCGTATTCTGGCAGAACTTTCCAGAGATGAAAAACTGCTTCAGGCTTACCGTCAAGGAGATGATGTGCATCAGCAGACAGCGGCTATTTTGTTTTCGGAAAACTACGATGCGGTAACTCCGTTGCAGCGGTCTATCGGCAAGACAATAAACTTCTCGGTTATCTACGGCGTTTCGGCCTTCTCGTTAGCCGAGCAGCTGCATCTAGAATATGAGCATGCGAAAAAGTTTATTGAGGCCTATTTTGCTAACTACCCGCAAGTAAAAGAGTACCGCCAGAAAGTCTTAGAAGAGGCTGGTGAAAACGGCTTTGTTTGTACGTATTACGGACGCAGGCGTTATTTGCCGGGCATTCGTTCTAGCCAGCAAAGCATGCGTCTGCGTAGCGAACGAATGGCTTTTAATTCGGTTATCCAAGGCACCGCTTCTGATATTATTAAATTTGCTATGCTGGAAATTGAACATGCTTACAGGACGGGCATGCTACAGGCACAGATGGTTATGCAAGTCCACGATGAATTGGTTTTTTATATTCCCGAGAATAGGGTTGCCGAAGAACTGCCACATATTGAGCGAATGTTGGAAAACGTAAAACCCTTCAATTCCATCTTGAAAGTTTCTAGCACGATATCGGAAACTTGGGAGAAAGCCTTGTCCTCTTCTTGAAAGCCATGCTTTTTTTGAAAGCCATGCTTTTCAGAGTGTAGATTGCTTTATGAGAATACGCCCTGCCGGACTCGAACCGGCACGCCATTTCTAGCAGGAGATTTTAAGTCTCCAATGTCTACCGATTCCATCAAGGGCGCGCATTGGTTTTTAGTATGTTTCTTTTTAGCCTAAATCTGTAGTAATCCTGTAACCCAGTAACGAGAAGGGGGCTGTAGGTACTGCTTAGACGAGGCTAGTAAGTGTTTTTTTAGAAAATAGTCCAGCAAGGAGGGTACCGGAATCGAACCGGTGCGTAGAAGTTTTGCAAACTTCCGCCTTAACCACTTGGCCAACCCTCCATCTAAGAATTTTTCAATTGCTGATAGTATACCATTGAAATTTTTCAATTGCTGATAGTATAGCATTGAAAAAAGACGAGCGGATATAAAATGTTTTCAAAATGTTTTATATTCTGCTAAAAACACATACTTTATTAAAGAACAAAAAAAAGCATGGCTTCGTTAAAGTTAGTTGGAGTATGCCAAAGTAAAGAAGGATTTTTAGGCAAAATTCATAATAAAAACTTTATTTAATCTGCTAAGCTAAATAAATGTTATGCTATATAAGCATAACGAGGCAGGATATGGGAAAAGAAGACATGTTAAAAAACAAAACGGCCGTGATTACCGGAGCCAGCCGTGGCATCGGGAAGGCTATTTTATTGTTCTACTCTAGCCTTTGCGAAAGAAGGCATGCATGTGTTGCTAGCAGCAGGCACAGCCGATGAGCTTGAAGTGACAGCCAAAGCATGCGCATGCCGGAAGTAAGAGGCAGGATATAGGCAGGATATGGGAAAAGAAGACATGTTAAAAAACAAAACGGCCGTGATTACCGGAGCCAGCCGTGGCATCGGGAAGGCTATAGCCCTAGCCTTTGCGAAAGAAGGCATGAATGTGTTGCTAGCAGCACGCACAGCCGATGAGCTTGAAGCGACAGCTAAAGCATGCCGGAAGTACGGCGAGCGGCATGGCGCCCAGGCCCTAGCCGTGATAGCCGATGTTTCGAAAGAAGCAGAGGTTGCAAAATTGAAGAAAGCGGCCGATGCTGCTGGCCAAGCCATAGACATCGTGGTGAATAACGTGGGGGTAGGCAAATTCGGTAACTTGATGAGCATGAGTTCTGCCGATTACGACCTCATGATGAATTCAAACATGCGCTCTAGCTTTCTGGTAACCCGGGCCTTTGCTCCTCAAATGATAGCACGGAAAAGCGGACACTTCGTATTCATTGGCTCGGTGGCAGGCCTAAAACCTCTACCCGGCGAGGCTGTGTACTGTGCCAGCAAGCATGCCCAAACAGCCTTCGCTCATTCTATGGATTACGAACTTAGAAAACATAATGTAAAAGTTTCGGTGATAGCTCCCGGTGGCGTAGACACGCATTTTGCTTTTGGCAAAGGCCGCAAGCCGGGCATGCCTATTCTGAAAAATATGCTTCAAGCCCAAGATGTAGCAGATGCCGTACTCTTTACTTTAAAACAAAGCGAAAAATCCAGAGTATTCCTCCTTGCCATGCGCCCCATGGCTGAACCGCTGTAGCCTTGCTTCTCAACAAGTTTTGCGTATAAGTTTTTACTATTACCTATAAAAAAACATACATTCTTTATTTTTTTAAAAACGCAATGAAAGAGTTTAGGTTGCGTTTCATCCTTCAATACCATTTGGGCATGCTAGGCTGGAACAGCATTAAATTTTTTTTGCATGACAGAGGCTAGGCTATGCTATAATACTTCTTAGCCATAAAATTTTTAAAAAGTCTCTGTTTTGATTGGCAAGAGAGTGGAAATTTGATTGGCAAGAGAGTAGAGATGAGTAGGAATTTTAAAAATGAGAAGGGTCGTCATAAAAAATGTTGCACAAAGGTTATTTTTTAGCATGAATATAAATATGAATATGGGGGTGAGGCTCTGCTTTGTTGCTTTGCTTTTCCTGCCGGTAGCACTTTTAGCGCAGAAAGAAAGTAGTAAAAAAGGAGACGCTCTTATGACAGTAGCCTCTCTGGGTACATCTGCGCAGCAAGGTATATTAAAAATTTTAGATGGGAGGAGCCGTTTTTTCCAAGAACGCTATCTTCTGCTTTACAAGCTAGAGCAGGGTTTCGAATCTTCAGAAATAGATGAGGCGCTTAGTGAAAGGCTGCAGAATGAGGAATTAGGAGCGATAAGTATTGAAAACTTCCTTCGTATTTCTGAGAAGGATATTTTAGCTTTTCAATCTGATTTGGCTACTGTTATAGGGGGCAACAAAGCTATGAGGGCAGAAGTTTTTCATCTTGATATATATGCCAATTATTTGCTTTCTAAAATTTATGATATTTGGTTTTTTTCTTTAGGCAAACATAAGCCTAAATTAGAAAAAACCCATAAAAACATCATGGAAGCCATGACAGAGGATGTTTATTCCTCGGAAAAAAGTTGGCGGAAATGTTGCAAGCGTTTACTTAGCGATAGCTATGCATTCTATGGCTATACTTTGCTTCGATTAACCCAGCTGACCAAAAAGAAAGTTATTTCCTATGGCGGAGAGGCAGAGATTGTATTAAGCAAAGCCTTGCGTTTATGGAAAGAGAATCACCGCGCCCAGCAGAGCCTCGTGCTATTTTATTTAGGTTCTCCGGTGAAAACTATTGAGAACTGGGGTGGCTCTCG
>JAUXHF010000089.1 GCA_030621685.1 Spirochaetota bacterium | reverse complement strand
CAGCTCGCAGAAAAGCCCCCATGCCTCGTTAGCAGCTATAAATGGCTTCTTTCAATCAACTGATAGCGGCGCTTAGCTTAAGGCTAGGCTAGGCTAGGCTAGGCTAGGCTAATTTAGCGCTCAAATTTTAGTGTTGAAGTTTAGTGTTCTAGATTTAAACGAAAAAGCTGCTTGCAGGAAAAGAGAAGTATTGGAAAAATCTCAGTCATTTCGGCGAATGGAAGCCTTTGTTTCAAAACTTCAGCAAAGTATTGTTGCTGAAGCCTCGCTGTTCGAAAAGCAAGCCCACGCATTTAGGCGATATTCTTGGCGTAAGCCCAGCTTAGTAACAAAAAGAGAAGGAGAACATGTTGCGTTAGATGCTAAGGATGAGTTTGAGCAAATGGATCAAGGCGGCGGAAATTACTTTGTTGTGGAGGGGGGTTCTTTTTTTGAGAAAGCTGGGGTAAATGTTTCCTCGGTAGCGGGCAAACTATCTGAGGATGTAGCCGCGGCGCTTTCAAAGAAAGCCTTAGGATTTCACGCCTGTGGAATTTCGCTTATTTTCCACCCGCGCTCGCCGATGATTCCCAGCATTCACATGAACCTCCGCCGCTTAGAACTCTCTGATGGCAGTGCTTGGTATGGCGGCGGGCTTGATCTCACGCCGTACTATCCCTTTGCAGAAGACTTCATTAGCTTTCACAAAATTTTGTATGAGGCTAGCGAAAAAATAAGGAGTGGCTGGTATCATGAATTTAAAAAAAACTGTGATGAGTATTTTTATTTGCCGCATAGAAAAGAAATGCGTGGCATTGGCGGCTTATTCTATGATTATAAAGACGGGGCCGATGAAGGGTATTTCCAGCTAGCTGAGTCTTTGGGACATGCTTTTAGCAGGGCGTACTTTTCGCTTGCAGAAAAACACAAAGATAGGGCCTATACGCCAGAACAAGTACATTTCCAACGTGTTCGCCGTGGCCGTTATGTGGAATTTAACCTACTTTACGATAGAGGCACGCAGTTTGGATTGAAAAATGGTGGCCATGTAGAGGCAATTTTCATGTCTTTGCCTTTACATGTTAGTTTTCCCCATGCCCATGTAGCAGAAAAAGGAAGCTTTGCTGAAACCATGACGAGCTACTATCAGCCAATAGATTGGCTAAATTATAAAACAAAAAACATAGAAAATACCAGATATATATGAAAGAAATTGAGAAAATTGAGGAAAATTCCTTAAAGAACGGCTATCAGAACGGGAATATCATGCCCAAGCCTAAGGTAATTCAAGCGGTACTCTGCTACTTGAAGAGAGATGGGAAAACCTTAATGTTGCATCGAAATAAAAAACCCAATGATATACATGCCGGTAAATGGAATGGGCTGGGCGGCAAAATAGAGCAAGGCGAAATGCCAGAAGATACGGTACAGCGCGAGGTCTTTGAAGAAAGCGGGCTTAAACTGGATAAAACAAAACTTAGCTTCCATGGCATGATAAGTTTTCCTAACTTTAGCTTACATACAGATTGGTATGTCTATTTGTATACGGCAAGAGATTTTACCGGCGCTGTAATTGAATCTGATGAAGGGGAGCTGGCGTGGATTGAAGATGATAAAGTCTTGCAGCTTCATATATGGGAAGGAGATATGCTTTTTTTTTCTTGGATTGAAAAAAGACATTTTTTTTCGGCAAAAATGATATATTCAATGGGGAAATTACTCAGCCATGAAGTATACTTCTACTAAGTAAAGGCTTTGGCCTGGGTAGTCCTTGTTTTTGCTGGAATTTTCTGCTTTTAGGGCATCAAGAAAAGTAAACTGTATTATGGGAATATACACTGTTAATTCGCCAAGAGCAGCCTAGCTTCTACTGTATAAAATTTAGCGTATAGAGGGTTACCCTTACTATTTTCAATGCGAACAAAAAACTCAAGAAATCAGGCAGGCAAAAGATACAATAAGTTTGCCAAAGAAACTCCTAGCGAAATTGGATTTCACGAAAAAGAAGCAAATAACCAGAAGTTGTTTGTTCAGCAAATGATGCGGCCGCATAGCTCTGCCAAAACGCTGCTCAAAAAAAAGCTAGAAAAAAAACCAGAGAAAAAAATAAGATATTCTTCGCCTCACGGACGGGGGCATGGCAAAAACATCAAGAGCAAAGCTAATACAAGTAACCCTAATACAAACCAGTTTAATAGAAGTAAACCTGATACAAGTAACCCTAATACAAACCAATTTAATACAAGCAAATCTAATACAAACCAATTTAATACAAGTAAACCTAATACAAACAAAACGCTTACTGTCCAGCAGGTTATCGAAAAGCACAGCAATAAGCTAGACGAGACCAACCCCGCCATCATTATTGCGATGGCAGCCGGAACGGGAAGACGAATAAAATCGAGCTTCCCTAAAGTTATGCATAAATTATGGGGAGTGCCTTCGGTCTTGCGTGTGCTGGAAGCTGCCTCGGCGGCCTTTAGCACCCCTAACCAAGTCATCGTAGTTGGGAAAAAAGCTAAGGAAGTTGTCTTGGCCTTAGGAGAAAAGAAGCATCGTGAGTATGCCTTTCAAGAGTTGCAAAAAGGCACAGGCCATGCTGTGCAGGTAGCCCTTCAAGTTATTCCTCAAGATTACAAAGGTATTGTCTGCATAATCCCCGGCGATATGGGGCTTATTAGTGAAGAGGCTTTGCATGATTTCTATAAAGCATATAAGGAATCTTCTTGCCAGCTCATGATGTTTTCGGGGAAGTTTAAAGGCCATGCCGATGAAAATTATTTTGGCCGAGTCCTGCGGATTCCAGGGCAAAATGAAACTGGTGATACAGAACATGTGCCTAGGGTAGCCAGCATTCTGCAACATAAAGATCTGCTAGGCTACAAAGAGGAAAACAAAAAAAACATCGATATTTTCTTTCGTAATAAAAAACATACTTTTTCGGTAGAGAGCATACTCAATCTTGAAGAGTTTGACTCTGGCGTGTTTATTTTTTCGGTGCCAGACCTCCGAGAACATATTTCTGAAATAAAAAGCCAAAACATCCAACAAGAAATTTACCTGACGGATTTAGTGGATATTTTCAACCGTCAAAATCTTCATGTCGGGAGTTTTTCAATAGAAAATTCCGACTTGCTGCTTGGGTTTAACGACAAAAACATGTGGCGCAGAATGCAGGATGTTTTTCGGCAGCGTTGCTATAAGGAACTTAGCAATCTTGTCGATTTCGAAGATCAACACCGCTTCTATGTTCACGAAAAGATTATGAAGAAAATAATTGAACAAGATGAAAAATTTAGCCCCTTAGATATACACTTGGGCAGCGGCGCTTGGATAGATGAGAATGTTTCTTTTCATCGTGCTGTATATTTCGGCGACAATGTTCATGTAAGTGGGAATATCACAATAGGCAAGCATGTTAGATTTGAAAAAAATGTTTACTTGTCTACCTTAGATAACCAAAAAATTGTTATTGAAGACAATGTGACCTTGCAAGGCAGCAATATTATCCGCGGTAATGTGTTTATTGAAGAGGGTACGGTAATCGATAGTCATGTCAACATTACCGGAAGCGATAAGTTCCCTACTCGAATTGGGAAGAAGTCATATATTCAAGGAACCTCGTATATTTTCGGTTGTACGATAGCTCCAGAAAGCATTATTGTCACTTCCATCTTGTATAAAAAAAGAATTTCTGCGCGGCGGTCTAAAGATGGCCGAATTCAAGCTGTTCGCTATGTGCTGCCTACGCCAGAAGGCCTAAGCAGTATTTCAGAGCTATAGGGCGATAGAGCTACAGAGCTAGCCTGGTATAGAGTTTTAAAAGATATTTGCCCTATGTTTTTCGATAGTTTAACGCAAAAAAAACAGCAACGTGTTGCCAAAGACACCATTCTTATTGATGAAAATCATGGCAAGACTTGTTTGTTTATTTTGCATTCTGGGGAAGTGCAGATGAACTTTGCCAGTGATGAGGAGCTGACTTTTGCTAAGCTACCCATAGCCATTATCAATAGGCCACAATATTTTGGCTTTGAAACTTTCCTTAGTGGTCTTAAGAGTTTTCCGGTGTTCTCTTGTCGCACAGAGAGCATAATTTCTGTCTATCCCTATAAAAGCCTTGAGGCCTTTACTTCATCGCCAGAAAATTTAAATGTTCTGGTTACGCTTATGCGTTTTATGAGCATCAATCTTCGATATTTAACGAAATATAATAACCAAGTTGTTTCGCATGCCAATAACCTTGCTGAGATTACCTTGAAATTCTCATTTTTGCTGAAAAAGTTAGAGCTTACTTTCCCGCGTGTAGAGTTACAAGGCTTTTTGGATAGAGGCGAGGTGGATGAGGGGATCTTTGATCCTCTAGGCTTTTCTTCAAACTTAGAAGTTTTTCATCAGCCTTATAAATTGTTTCAAACCCGTGACACAGCCCTTACCGATGAATTGATAAAAAAAGAAAATGAACAACAATTCATTTTGCTATGCAGCAAGAACAGCGCCATTTGCCGGCTTGCCTTTAACAGTTTCTTAGATGAGTTTTTTCATATATACAACTTCATACATCAGAATCTTTTTAACTTAGTTAA
Source organism: Spirochaetota bacterium (assembly GCA_030621685.1). Classification (GTDB taxonomy): domain Bacteria; phylum Spirochaetota; class UBA12135; order COTS27; family COTS27; genus JAUXHF01. The sequence goes on along the minus strand of JAUXHF010000089.1, from coordinate 3,177 downwards.
AGAATTTAAATTTCTTTGTGCTGGTCCCAAAAGCATTATTCCCCAAATCCATAGACAGAGAGAGAAAATAGATTGGAATGCTTGGGGAAATATCATAACGTTTAGCTTAGATTTTCTTGCTGGAACTTTATCGGAAGATACTATTCTTAATAAAATTTTAGATATTAAAAATACCAGTAAGTTTTTTTCTCCCTCAGGAATAGAGCTTGGGGAAGACAGCTTGCATGACTTAATGAATAGCTCTGTGAAAGAAAGCAAGGCAAGCAAAGAAGTAAAACCCTTAGAAGCAGAAGGCAAAAAAAGCGAGGCAGTGCCAGCTACAAGCAATGTTTTGTCTGAAAAGAAACCCGCAAAAAAGAAAATTCGTTTACATAAATACAGCGATATTGCCGGGCAGGATTTAGAAGAATTGCGAAAATTTGAATTGCCCCAGCTCGCTCAAGATACTATCGAGTTTTTAACCACTAGAAAAAAGACTCTTGAAGATAAGCATAGGTTTAAGAAATATCAGATGGAGATAAACAATGTCTTCATGAAATCATGTTTTTTGGCAGCTGTTAGCTTGTTTTTTCATAATGAGGAAAATGCTGAAGCTGACTTGCTTTTGCGCTACGGTATGCTCTCTAAAGAAGCGCTGTCTGGCGTTGAATTCGATACCTTAGTATCTTATGCGGAAGTTGAAAAAAATGAACACGATGAAAGTTTTGATGTTTGTGATATGTATAGCTGGCTTAAAAGAATTGCCAGAGAAGAAGAAAGCCCTTCTCGTAATGACTTAGGCTTTTCTTATGAAAAATTCATAAACTATCAAAAAAGAACGTGGTCAGAAAACAAAAAAAAAGAATATGATGATCTTCCTAGGGCACAGAAAATTGTTGCGAAAATAGAATTTGAAACAGAAAACATGCTGAAGTCTGTTTTTAAGATGCTAAGTTCAAATTTCCTCACAGTGATATACAGCATGTCTTCATTGAATTTATACCCTGGTTTTGAGCAAAACTTTATTACGAAGAAAAAAATTACTGACACCTTAAACGAGATTCTGGAAATTGATTTCTTGCTTTTTTTCCGTGAGGGGCTTTTCCAAGTAAGTGAAACAACAAACCATATTATTCAGCTTGAGGTAAAGCCTAAAATTATTATTGTGCCTGCTGTTGGTGAAAAAGTGGTTTTTTGGCAAGAAATTGAAGAGCTAAATAAGAGAACACCTGCACGTTTCATTGTGCCGATGATTTTTCGGGGGAATTTCAAAAAAGCTATGCTTAGAGCCTTGGGCCAATATCGCTGGGAAATAAACAAAACTGTAAAAGGTGTTAGCTGGGCCGATGCCGTTGATGGCGGCCTTACCGGCTCCTTCATTGATTATGTCACTTTTTATAAGAAGAATTCTGAACTTAGTATAGAGGCTAAACAAAAACTAGCGGAATATATTCGTAATAATAGAAATAATCATATGTATATCTTTATTTATTTTTATCAAGAGTGGATGGAATTTGAGAGCAAGGGGCTTTTGCGCTTGAATAGTTTTGAGCGAAACATGTTTTTTCGGTATCTGCCATTTTCTTTGAAAGCACGAGAGGTTTTGGCACAGTATCCTAGTTTTATGAAAGCAATTAATAGGCATAACTATCGACACAACAATCTTCACATAAGTTTCAATAACAGATATAAAAAACTAAGAGATAAAGAAGGTAATTTCCCAGCAGTCATAGAAACATATCTTAAGCTTCTTTTAATGTGACAGATTTCGGCCTTTCATGTTTAACAAGCCTAGCTACAAGAAACTGCAACATTGTTTACATCAAATTATTAGATTAGGGTTACGGGGAAGCGTGCTTTAAAGCATTTGTTTCTAGGGCATGTTAAATTAAATGGGTTTTTTTGCTGATCTTCATGGTTTTGATGAGGCCAATATTGTTTTTTCCTTATCTACAGATACCTATGAGGGCATATTCAAAGAGCTAGTAGCCAGTTTAGAGCTGAAGGATTCGCTTTCCCAGCAGCAGGCGAAGGCTGTTCTTCATGGCTTGTTAGAAAGAGAAAAATGTGGTAGCACGGCTATAGGCAAAGGCATTATGGTTCCACACATTAAAACGGAAATTGTTGAAACCGCTATGGTTGCCATCGGGATTCATAGAAAGGGTTTAGATTGCCATGCTCCAGATAAGCAGCTTTCACATATTTTCATTCTATCAGTTTTTCCCTTGCAGGAAACTACGTTGGGCTTGAAATTCCTTGCCTCTGTGTCTAGGGCATTATATAAAGCCTTGTTACAGGAGCAAATTCTCCTTGCCGGCTCAAGCAAAGAAATATGGGATATTTTCATAGAAAAAGTTTGATGCCAGTTTCATGCCTTGTATGTTTTAGAAAAATATTTCGTGAATATCTAAGTGCAGTATACTTTGCGCTTTTTGAAAAGGAAAACCACAATGAGCTTAGTAAAGAAAAAAATAATCCTAGCGAGCGACCATGCCGGCTTCAAGCTGAAAAACAGCCTCTTAGGTGTGCTAAGCAGCGATAAGGCTTATAGCCATTATCAAGTAGTTGATATGGGCGTTTTTTCGGATGAAGTGGCAGTGGACTATTCGGATATCATTGCTAGCGCTGCTAGGAGAGTTAAAGAAGAGCAGGCTTTAGGGATATTCGTATGTGGCACGGGAATAGGAGCTTGTATTACAGCGAATAAAATTGAAGGCCTGCATTGTGCTTTAGTAATGGATGGCGTTATGGCACGTTTGGCAAAAGAACATAATCATGTTTCATGTATCTCACTGGGGCAGCGTTGTTTAGCCCCAGATAAAATTGAAGACATTCTCAAAAATTTCATTTTTAGCAAACCACAGCTAGGACGGCATCAGCGCAGGGTTGAAAAAATTTACTCTATCGAGAAAACCAGCTCACATATTTAGCCAATCGCAGCTAAGACGGCAGCGGCATTCAACGCAGGGATGTAATTTTCTCCATCGAGAAAAACCAGCTTATATTTAGCGATATTGAAGCTAGGACGGCAGCGGAATTCAACGCAGGGATGTAATTTTCTCCATCGAGAAAAACGAGCTTATATTTAGCGGTATTGAAGCTAGGACGGCAGCGGCATTCAACGCAGGGATGTAATTTTCTCCATCGAGAAAAACGAGCTTATATTTAGCGGTATTGAAGCTAGGACGGCAGCGGCAT
>JAUXHF010000340.1 GCA_030621685.1 Spirochaetota bacterium | reverse complement strand
AAGCTTGCTAAGTATTTTTTCTCCGATATCAACGCTTATGTTATGGCATGTTTTTCGCTTTTCAGCATGGGCGCAGGCATGGGAGCAAGGCAGGCAATCTGTATCGGGGTTTGCAGAGAGCAGCCCAGCCATTTGTTGTTTTGGCAGATATTATTAAGCGAGCTGCTTAGCTGTACTGTTTGGGCTGCCTGGGCTTTTTAGGCGCGCTTTTGATGTTTTTTGCTTGAAGCCAGCCCAGCCTATTCTGCTTTACTCTTCTAGCAAGCATAAGCCAAAGCCATCGTAATAAAATAAACAGGGTAAAATAAGCAGGGTAAACAGAGGCTGGGCTTAAGAACAAGCCGAGCTTACTCAATTTCTGCTTCAATTTTATCGATATAACTTTTCCAAACAGCATAACGTTTTTTGTAGTTTTCATGATCTTCTCGATTGAATAAAATTGAGGAGAAGCGTTTAATGAAATCTATTAGGCTAAGAGCTATTCGCATTTCATATATGTTTACTTCGTTTGCCGGCATAGAGATGGAAGTTGTCCAATAATTATTTATACAGCTATCAAAATTCTCTTTAATCAAGACTAGAATGTTCTGATGCATAGCATAGGATGGCCCTAAGGTTTCTACATCTTTAATAAGAATTTTGAAGTTTAGGGCATTGCAAAAAGAAATAAGAAAGCGCAGCTGAAGCCGCATAAAAGTAGCTTTTTTCCGTGTTTCGGTGTAGCTATCTACTATAGTATCCATGGCTAAGCCCAAGCACTTAAAATGCTCGGCTACTTTCAAGTTATTGCTGTGGTGATGGATTGGATAGTCGTCTTCGTATAGCGGAAGAAAATTTTTTGACAAATCATCTTCCCAATAGGTTAATATTTGCGAAATCTCTTTGCGGGCCTCTTGCAAGGCCTTTGGGTTTTTTTTTTCTTGAATCTGGTAGCTTATACGGTTAATAAGCAAGTAGAGAAAAACTTGGTTAAGTTTAAGTTTTTTTACCGCATAGTTTTTCTGAAAGTAGTCTAAAGTATAAATTTTCCTATTTTTTTTAGACTTGTTAAGCTCGACAAGATGCTGTTGGATCTGCCTTTCTATAAAATCTATATTGGTACGTATTTTTGAAGTACGTGCATAGTAAGAAAAGCGTGTATTATCCATGGCTGGTTATAATGAACAAAAAGATATTTTTATTGCGTATAGGTTGACTTTTAGCTCTTAGCTTTTAGCTGGCTGTGTTTTGTTTTTGTTACACATATTAATAAAAAGCACTGATACGAAGAGGGACATCAAGAATATTAAAAAGCAATTGAGAGTTGAGAGTTCAATTTTTATAATTTTTCTTTTATTTAAATTGTCTTGCTATATAGCTAAGCATGTCATGTCATGTTATGCTATGCTTAAGCAGAGGGTAGTTGCAGGTACTTCTTTATCGGTAGTATTCAATTTTTTATTACTTTTTTTAGGAAAGGAGCATTCTGCTAAGACCACGTTGGGCTTAGAAAGTGATGCTCGGTTGATTTCAAAGGTATTTTCAAAGGTATATAT
>JAUXHF010000182.1 GCA_030621685.1 Spirochaetota bacterium | reverse complement strand
TTGAGCAATAATATTTTGCTCGGCGCGAATATCTAATTCTTTGTTTATTGAAAAGGCTGCCTTGTTCATAGTCATCTCTCTATTCCTGCCGTCATCAATATTTTTAACCTAGCAAAAAGAAATTTTTTCAGAAATTTTTTCAAGGATAGAAATATGTTTCATTTGGAAAAGTATACTATGAAATAGAGTATATGGAAGATGAGTAGCCTTTTATAATTTCTTTATAGAGCATAGTATACTTTCTAAGACTAAGAATAAGAATAAGAGGCTAGAATTTAACCCCATATTAGGCAATGTAGGCGATGCTAGAGAAATGCCGCTGGCGCTAGAGAAATGCCGCTGGCGCTATGGAAATGCCGCTGGCGCTATGGAAATGCCGCTGGCGCTATGGAAATGCCGCTGGCATTGCCAGATTACCAGCTACATTCAGAAATTCGATGCTGCCGATACCTTGCTGATGTTTAGCGAATTGATACTGGCCTTAATTGGATAGATAGCTTCCTATATGATAAAACCTAAGAGAAAACCTATGCTAACACTTCATGGCATAGAATTTAACCCCGTATTAGGCGATGTTGAGGGAAATGCCGCTGGCATTACCAGCTACATTCAGAAATTTGATGCTGCCGATACCTTGCTGATGTTTAGCGAATTGGCTTTAGTGGGATATTTGCCGGATGATTTGCTTTTTACTAAAAGCTTCCAGAAAAGAGTAGAAACTCAGCTAGAAAAAATTTTTTCTAAGGTAGAAAAAGGAGGACTGCTCATAGGAGCGCCTTTTTACCAGAATGCTGCGGCGGCAAAAAAAGTAGATTTTAATACCGAGTTTGGCAGGCAGAGTAGCCAATATCAACCTGTTTCGCGCTGTATTTTCAACTCTGTTTTCTTTGTTGAAAGAACGAAGCTAAAAGCACGGATAGATAAAACTCTGCTTCCCAGCTACGATGTTTTCGATGAACGAAGATACTTTCTTCCCGGCAGGCAGGCCGCTCAAGAGCGGATTATTTGCTTCGAAGAAACAAAATGTCTGGTGCTGGTTTGCGAGGATATATGGTTTGAAGAAATACAGCAGAAAATAGCTGATGGCGAGGCTATCGCCTCTTCTTATGGGCAAGGAGAAAATCCGCTAGCAGAATTTAACAGTCCTACAAATGCCTTCGATGTAATCTTAGTGCTTTCGGCCTCTCCGTTTACAAAAAACCGCTTGCATGAGAGACTTAGGCTCTGCGAAACGCTAGTAAGACGTTTGCAAAAACCGCTGTTTTACTTAAACCAAGTAGGCGCGAACGATGAACTTATTTTTGATGGCAGGAGTTTTTTCTTAGAGCCATATAGCAAGAGCAAGAGCAAGAAAACAACGACAAGGCTAAGTTTTCTCTCTAAAGGTTTTAAGGAAAGAGATTTTAAACTTCTGTTAAAGCCTCTTCCTGCGGCTAAGAATATGTCTTACGCATCTCATGGCTATGAAAAACATAGGCTATCGCTGTATGTCGAAAATAAGCTTAACGAGAAGAAGCAAAACATGGCTGGGGCTGCCTCCCTCTTAGCTTCTAATTTTTCTTCGGATGTTTTCTTGGATGCAAGTAAAAATAGAGCAGAGAATATGGCAGAGAATATGGCAGAGGATTTAAGTGAGGATTTAAGTGAGGATTTTTCAAGGCTTTTTGAGGAAGAGGCTTCAGTAGAGGCGCTCACGAAGGCCTTATGTTTTGGGATTCAAGATTATGCTAAAAAAACAGGATTTTCTAAAGCCTTGCTGGGGCTTTCTGGCGGAATTGATTCGGCGGTGACCTTCGTGCTGGGCGTTTTAGCCTTAGGCAAAGATAATGTTACGGCTTTGGCTATGCCTTCTCCGTATTCTTCTAAAGGCTCTGTAGATGATGCTCTTGCCTTGACAAAAAACCTTGGCATGCCTTTACAAATCATCTCTATTCATAAGCCTTTCTTCGAATTGAAAAACCTGATGCAATCGGTTTTCGGAGAAGCCTTGCACTCGCTTACCGAAGAGAACTTGCAGCCACGTCTGCGGGCCAATATTCTTATGGCCTATTCAAACCAATGGGGACACATGCTTCTTTCTACGGGGAATAAAAGCGAATTGGCCATGGGATACACTACGCTCTACGGTGATTTGAGCGGAGCCTTATCGGTTATTGGCGATGTTTTAAAAACGGAAGTGTATCAACTGGCTCGATTTTTAAACAAATTGGTTTATAAATCGGGAAAAGACGGGAATTTGGAGGGCTTTTTAGAGGGGAATCTAGGTTTGATAGGGAAAGCAAGAGAGGCTGAGCATAGGCCGATTATTCCATTATCTATTATTGAAAAAGCTCCTTCGGCAGAGCTGAAGCTTCAGCAAAAAGATTCTGATACACTGCCCCCCTATGATGTTTTGGATGGAATATTAGATTTGTTACTGGTAGAAAGATTAAGCCTTGCAGAGATGGTGCATGCCGGCTACGAACAAAGCGTAGTCAAAGAAGTGATGAAACGGGTAAAAGCAAGCGAGTATAAACGTTTTCAAGCACCACCGGTGTTAAAAGTCAGCGAGAAAGCCTTTGGTCGTGGTCGGCGCATTCCAATTGCGCGCTTGCCTAAAAAGAGTAAAGAGTAGTTAGCAAAATTTTTTAGCAAAGCAAATACCAAGTTTTTGAGGTTTTAATTTTGATATTCATCCTTTGCCAGTAGATGAGATTTTTACGTTTTCTAAAATGCTTTTTATGCCTTTTTTTGCTAAGAATTTTTTAATGTTTCGTTTGAATTTCTTTTAATATTTCATCTTCAACTCTTTGAAAGATGCTGGTAATATAGCTTAGCTCTAGCTTGGTTAACTTTGAATGAAAAGGCAAAGAGAGAATTCTTGAGGCTTTTTCTTCAGTTTTCGGAAATCGCTTAGTTATTTGCGTGGCCGTAAAGTTATATTTTTCTTTATAATACTTTAGGGTGTAGAGCGGGCGGTAATGCAAGTTAGCTGCTATGCCATGCGCATACAAGCGCTGTAACACAAGGTCACGTTCTTTGGCCCTGCCAAGCCTTAGCTCAACAACAAAAAGATGGCGGGCGATATGCCAAGACTGCATATTTTTGGCTAGATGGTTTCCAGCCATGCGGAAAAGCTTGCTCTTTGAAAGGATCTTGGCATAGCATGCCTCAATGGCTTGGCGTTTTTTTTCAAGCCTAGGCAGGCGCTGAAGCTGAACTAATCCGAGGGCTGCTTGCATGTCGGTCATGTTGAACTTGTAGCCGGCCGCTGTGATATCGTATTCCCAATGCCTTGGGTACTTGCTCGCTCTTAAGTTGCTTTTCTGGTCTTTTTCTCGACTGTAAGCATCGCGAGATATGCCATGTAGGATGAAGCAGCGTAGCTGGGCTAGAGCAGCCTTGGGTCGAAGCCTCTTATTGAAAATGGCGATAGCTCCGCCTTCTGCCGTGGTGATGTTTTTTACGGCATGAAAAGAGTACACGCCAATATCGGCATGCAGAGATAACGCCGATAAACGAGATAAGGGTTTTTGGGCTGATGAGTTTTTTCTTATCGGGAATTTTCTTATGGGGAAGCTACCGAAGGAATGCGCGCTATCGGCTAGAACAAGTATTCTGCCTAAGGCCTGATGAAAGGGGTTGCTCGATGAGAATTTTTTCTTATGCTTCGTGGCTATTTTTTTTAGGGCATGGTAGTCTGCAGGAAAGCCAGCATAATCGACGCCAATAATAGCCTTGGTTTTTTTTGTGAGAAGCCCTTCTACAGATTCTGCGGAAAGCAGCATAGCATCAGATATGTCGGCAAGCACTGTTGTGGCGCCTACTTGTTCAATAACATTGGCTGTGGCCGCAAAAGTGAGGGCTGTGGTGATAACCTCATCGCCCGGGCCAATGCCAAAGAGTTTTAGCACGCTAAACAGCCCCGCCCAACAAGAACTTAAGGCGATAAGCTCTCTGCAGCCTATTTGTTTTTTTAAGGCCTCTTCAAAAACTAAAACTTTGCTTCCGCTGCTAATCCAGCCGCTTCTTAGCACGGCGGTTAGGGCATTTATTTCCGCGCTGCCCACATCGCTTTTATGAAAGGGTATCTGCATTCTCGGGCTGAGGTTTTTTTTATCCACTGTTTATAGCCTTGAATCCTAAAAATATGCCTATGCATATCATAGCTGCTTGCTTTTCTACTTGTTATACTTCTTTTCCTTAAACAGCAACGAGCAACGAGCTAAGGCTATAAGCAAAACATCCAAGTTTACTTTCTTTTGCATTAAAAATAGCTAGAGCGTGTAACAGAGCTTGTAAGAGCTATTAAAGCGAGTGATAAGCTAATAATACCTTATTTTTTTATAGTAATGTGTGTTTAGCTTGTATTCAGCTAATATTCAGCTAATATTCAGCTAATATTAGGCTAATATTAGGCTAATATTAGGCTTATAACGGTAGGCATAACTAGGCAAAGCT
>JAUXHF010000102.1 GCA_030621685.1 Spirochaetota bacterium | reverse complement strand
ATTTATAAACGATCCATTCCTCAGTTATAAATTTCCATCTTATTTATAAACGATCCATTCCTCAGTTATAAATTTCCATCTTATTTATAAACGATCCATTCCTCAGTTATAAATTTTCGGCTTATTTATAAACGAGCCATTCCTCAGTTATAAATTTCCGTCTTATTTGTGCATCCCCTCATTTAAGCGCACAAATTTTGGGTTTTTTTGTGCATGACCCATTCATCATGTACAAATAAGACGGCTCTCTGCCTTGGTTGAAGACATCATCTGCTTTCAAGCAAGGCAAGAGATATTTCAAATTTCTAAGGTTTAGGCTAAAGTTTTTTTGTTTAAACTATGTTTGATTTTTACTGGGTACTTGCCTGTAAAACATGCATTACAAAAGCCACTATTGCGCTCACTGCAACTCATCAGATTTTCTACAGAAATGAAGGCCAGAGAGTCGACATTTAAAAACTTTTCTATTTGCTTCAGAGTTTTCTTATTGGCAAGAAGCTCGTTTCCACTAGGGAAGTCGATGCCGTAAAAACAAGGGTGTTTCACAGGAGGGGCTGCAATGCGCAGATGTACCTCGGCAACGCCATGTTCACGTAAAATTTTTATTTTTTCAAAGAGCGTGTTTCCGCGCACAATAGAGTCGTCGATAAGCACGATACGCTTTTTACTGATGACATTTTTAATAGGATTGAGCTTCACTTTAATGGTACTGCGGCGATGTTTTTGGCTGGGCTGAATGAAGGAACGCCGTGCATAATGGTTTCTGGTAATAGCAAGCTCTAAAGGAATTCCCGTAGCTGCAGAAAAGCCTAAGGCTGCATAGTTTCCCGAGTCGGGAACAGGCAAAACAATATCGGCGTCCACAGGAGCTTGCTCTGCTAACAAACGACCAAGTTTTTTTCGAAAAGCATATACAGACTCACCAAATACTAAGGAATCGGGCCTAGCAAAATAAATCATTTCAAAAATGCATTTGGCTTGGGGTTTTTTTGTTTCTAAAACTTTATCTGAAGTCATATGGCCATTTCTATCAAGAGATAAAAGACAGCCAGGATCAACTTGTCCCATATACTTAGCATCAAGTAAGTCTAGGGCGCAGGTTTCCGAGCAAACTATTCTGGTTAGAGAACCATCTTTTTTTTTAAACTCACCGTAACAAAGCGGCCTGAAGCCATGGGCATCTCGAATGGCATAAAGCTTCTCTGTAGTAAGAATTAAAAAGTTAAACGAGCCATGAATTTTTTTAGCGGCATCGATAATCTTCTGTTTGAAAGTCTTGGCTTGGGATTTCACAATAAGGTGAACGAGAATCTCACTATCGCTGGTTGTCTGAAAAATAGCACCTAAGTTTTCCAGCTTCTGCTTCAACTCTAGGGAGTTCACGATGTTCCCATTATGAGCAACAGCAAATTGTTTTTTCTTGTGCTTGACAAGAAAGGGCTGGATGTTAGAAAGGTTCTCGCTTTCGCCAGTGATAGAATAACGAGTATGTCCAAGCGCCATATGCATGCCTTTGAATGGCGCAAAGTTCATTTTGTGAAAAACACGACTTACATGGCCTAAGCCTTGGTAGCTTTTCATCTTATCAGAAGAAGCCGCCGTAACGCCACAAGCCTCTTCGCCCCGATGCTGGAGGGCAAATAATCCCGATACGGCATACTCTGCGGCATGCTTATGCCCCACCACTCCTATAAGCCCGCAGGCTTCTTTCTCGTCTTCCATAATCTAGCTCCTTAAAGGTTTCTACTCTTTATTTTTTTCGCGTCTTCCATAGTCCAGCTTCTTAAAGGCTTTCTACTCTTTACTTTTTGCTTTCTCCCATAAATAAAAATTAGAGGAGATCTTTTGTGGAATACACAGGAAAGCTCTTCCGTTCTCTTTTTTCTTTTAATGCATAGGTTGCCATGATCATGGCTTTAAAACTTGTAAAGACGCCAATTTTATGTTTCTTGGCAGCAAGCCGTAAGTAAATATCAGATTGCTTTGCCTTGCGACCAATTGGAGTGTTGAAAATAAGAGATATTTCATGGTTTTCTATCTTGTCAAGTATGGATGGAGACCCTTCGCCAAGTTTGAAAACAAAACAAGATTCAACGCCATGCTCCGTGAGGAAGCGGTGCGTACCCTTAGTAGCAAAAAGCTTGTATCCCATAGCAAGAAGCTCATGACAGGCTGGAATGAAATTCTCAAATTCTTTTGTTTTTAAGGAAATGCAGATGCCACCGCTTTCGGGTAAGATCATGCCTGCTGCAGTAAGCGCCTTATAAAAAGCCTCATATTCGTTTTTCCCGATACCCATGACCTCTCCGGTAGATTTCATCTCTGGGCCAAGCAAGATGTCTTCCTCAGGAAATTTGTCAAAAGGGAATACGGCTTCTTTAACGGTAAAATAAGACATGGCTTTGCCGGTGACAAAATCTTTTTGTAGATCTTCTGGGCTAAGCTTCTGGCCCATGATGACAGCTGCCCCTAACGCTACCCATGGGATTCCCGTAGATTTGCAGACAAAGGGCACGGTTCGAGAACCACGAGGGTTAGCCTCTAAAACATACACTTTACCTTGGCTAACAGCAAACTGAATGTTTAAGAAACCCAATATGCCTAAACGCAGAGCTAGAGATTTTGCTTGACGAGCCATTGTCAGAATGGCCAGCGGACTAAGGTTTTTGGGCGGGAGAATGCAGGCAGAATCACCAGAATGTACGCCGGCTTCTTCAACGTGTTCAATGAGACCACAGATGACAATATTCTCGCCATCGCAAATAAGATCAAGGTCAACCTCTTGAGCGTTCTTCAAATATTCATCTATTAAGATATGGTTAAACAAAGATGCCCGTAAGGCTTCCTCAAAAAAATAATCTAAATCTTTTTCGTCATGGACTATCTCCATAGCCCTGCCACCTAAAACAAAGGAAGGGCGTAGCAAAACGGGATAGCCTATAGCCTTGCTTGTGGCCTGGGCCTCCGCAGAGGTTCTTACTATACCGCTGTTTGGCTGGGCTAGCTTGAGCTGATCTAAAATTTTTTTAAAGGCCTTGCGGTCTTCGGTTTGTAAGATGGATTGGCTGGAGGTGCCTAAAATTTTGAAATTATTTTCTTCTAAGATGCTGGCCAAATTAAGCGGCGTTTGCCCGCCAAAGTGAATAATGCTGCCCAGCACCTTGCTGGCATACAGTATCTCAAGAACATCTTCGGTGAATAGTGGTTCTAAAAATAATATTGATGAGACATCGTAATCGGTAGAAACCGTTTCGGGATTAGAGTTAATCATAATCGTCTCGTAGCCCATTTTCTGGATGGCAAGCGAGACTTGTACGCACATGGTATCAAACTCTATGCCTTGGCCAATACGGTTAGGACCACCTCCTAGAATGGCTACACGGCCCATGCCCAGGCTCAAGTTTTGTGATTTTAAAAGCCGCTGCTGAAACTCATCTTCCTCATCGTAAGAACTGTAATAATAGGGGGTTTGGGCTTCAAATTCTGCCGCGCAAGTATCTACCACTTTATAAGATGGCCGCAATCCTAGCCCATGGCGTTTCTTTCGCAGATCTTGTTCATCGTAGCCTAAAATATGTGCTAATTGAATATCCGAGAAACCTTTTTGCTTATATTCGCGCAGGCTTTCTAGGCTTAGTTCCGCAAGGGCTTGGAAATGTTTTTCTCTTAATTCTGCTTCAGCTTGGTAGATGCGTTTTAGCTGATTCAAGAAATAATAATCTATGTTACAAAGATCATAGATGGCCTGAATACTTTCATTAAAATAAAAAAGATCTTTTATGGAAGCTAGGCGGTTGAAATGAAAGTCGCTGACATGCTTGCGGGCTTGGGGCAATTTTGAACGCTTGGATTCGATATAGATCTTTAAGTCGGCGCTACTTTTTCCTTTGATGTTTTTGTAAGCAAATATATCGCCATCAAAACCGAAGAGGCCTGTTTCAAGCCCGCGCAGAGCTTTCTGCATGGCCTCGGCAAAAGTCCTGCCAATAGCCATGGTTTCACCTACCGATTTCATTTGAACGTTTAAGCTGGTCTTGGCATGTTTGAATTTCTCGAAAGCAAAGCGTGGCAGCTTTACCACAACGTAATCTATGGATGGCTCAAAGCAGGACAGCGTGGATTGGGTGATATCGTTGGGGATCTCATCTAGGCGGTATCCCACTGCTAACTTGGCTGCAATTTTGGCTATTGGAAAACCTGTGGCTTTTGAAGCAAGCGCCGAAGAGCGCGATACCCGCGGGTTCATTTCTATCACCTTAACCTCGCCATGTTCTGGATGCACGGCAAATTGGATATTGCAACCACCGGTATCTACGCCAATTTTACGGATTATGGCTAGCGACATGTTCCGCAGTTCTTGATATTGCTTATCGCTAAGGGTTTGCTGGGGGGCTACTGTTATGCTATCGCCAGTGTGTATTCCCATAGGGTCAAGGTTTTCGATGGAGCAAATAATAATGGCATTGTCCGCGCAGTCGCGCATAACTTCTAGTTCATACTCCCGCCAGCCAAGAAGTGAACGTTCTATCACCACTTCGTGTATGGGCGATAGGTTAAGCGCCTGGCTAACAAGCTCTAAATAGCTTTCTTTTGTGAAAGCTATAGAGCCACCACTGCCGCCTAGGGTGAACGATGGCCTTATTATAAGCGGCAGCGGCATGGCCTGAATTACCTTGCTAGCTTCTTTTATGTTACTAACATGATATGCCTGTGCGGTATGGTAGCCCAGCTCATGCATGGCTTGTTCAAAAGCCTTACGGTTTTCGGCTTTTTCAATGGCTTCCGCCGTAGCTCCGATAACCGTAATATTGTATTTTTCAATAATTCCGCTAGATTGCAAATCACGCAGAGCGTTAAGCGATGTTTGTCCGCCTACAGTAGGCAGTATGGCCTGAACTTTTTCTTTGCGAATTATTTTTTCAATAGTTTGTGTTTCTATGGGTTCTAGGTAAATGGCATCGGCTGTTTCCGGGTCGGTCATGATGGTTGCCGGGTTTGAATTGATAAGCACCACGCGGTAGCCTTCTTCTCGAAGTGCCTTACATGCTTGAGTTCCCGAGTAATCGAATTCACAGGCCTGCCCGATAACAATGGGACCCGATCCGATAATTAAAATGGTATTAAAATCTTTTCTTTTCGGCATTTTTTAAGCTATAAAGTTTAGGTATTATTATCTGTAACATGTTACCTGTAATATTCATGAAGCAAAAATTATTTTCATGTAGCAAACAAGCGCTTGAAGTCTTCGAAATTTTTTAAAGTGCTCTGTTATAGATGAAAAATTATAAGCTAGGATATTGAAATTTTATAAGAGCATTAAAGAATTTAGAAAAAAGATAGCGGCTATCATGGGGGCCAGGTGAGGCCTCTGGGTGATATTGCACCGAAAAACAAGAACTTGCTTTATTCTCGTAGCCGGCTAAGCTGTTATCGTTAAGGTTCATATGATAGGGCTTAGAGCCAGAAGGCACGGTAACGCCATAACCATGGTTTTGCACGGTTATTTCTACTTTTTTTTGCGGTCCATCGGGGTTTCTAATAGGATGGTTTCCGCCGCGATGCCCAAAGCGCAATTTATAAGTAGTCTCCCCGCTGGCTAAGGAAAGTATTTGATGCCCAAAACATATGCCAAAAATAGGAACTTTGCCAAGAAGCTGTTTAACAGTAGCTATGGCATAAGGTGTTTTCATGGGATTGCCCGGCCCGTTTGAAAGCAAAATGCCATGGGGCTTTAAGGAAAGAACATCTTTAGCGGAGCTGCTAGCCGGAAGCACATAAACATGTTTGGCATGCTTTGCCAGTATGCGTAAAATAGTGGTTTTTACGCCGTAATCAAGAACGACTATTCTAGCTTTATTGGCTACATCTAAAGAGTTTTTTAAACTGAACTGGGAATTTCCCACATGTTCAGCTTGTGCTTGAGAAATATCTAGCCACTTTGTTTGTAAAGGATTTTGCTTAAATATATAAGGTCTTTTGGTTGACACTTGGGCGACAAGGTCAAGGGAATCAATAGAGGGCTTTGTTAGCAGCTCTTTTAAAAGCTGCTCTGCCGATGCATTTGGCAGCGTACTCAGCATGGCTTTTTTAACGCCGCCTTTACGGATAATCCGAGTGAGCCTTCTTGTATCTATGCCTTCAATAGCTGGGGTCTTATTTTTTTTTAGGAAATCACTTAGCTGCGAAATGCTTTTGTTTTTCCCCCAATAAGGATTATACTCGCGGACGATTAATCCTTGGGCATGGATGCTATCAGATTCCTCATTATCAGCATGCACTCCATAATTTCCGATTTCCGGGCATGTCATGCTAATGATTTGCATTTTATACGAAGGATCACTGAGAATCTCTTGATAGCCGGCTAAAGAGGTGTTGAATACGAGCTCGCCGTAACGGCATCCACTAGCACCAAAACTTTTGCCAGAAAAAATTTCGCCACTTTCTAATACTAAGAAAGCTTTACTCATAGCTATGAAAAATAAGGTTTACAAAGGACTCCATGTAGGTTACTTGAGTAGCATAGAGTTTTAATAAACACAAAAATAACGCTAGCTGCAAAATAACGGGTAGCAGCAGAAACAGCGTGTATATTATTTTACTATTATTCGTGGTGCTGGGCGAGAATTTTTATTCTTGGACGAGGAATTTTTGATAGGATGCTTTTTGTTTTTTTTTAGTTAGGGTTTTTAAGTAAAAATGAACAAGAGCCGCGTAAAAAAGAATAGCTATAAAAAAAAATTATTCTTAGCGCGCTTTGTAGAGCTTTTGCTACAAAAAAAATTTATTCTTACGATACTTTACAGAGCTTTTGCTACAAAAAATTTATTCT
>JAUXHF010000034.1 GCA_030621685.1 Spirochaetota bacterium | reverse complement strand
ACCGTACTATTTTTTGCTTCTACTAATACAAGTTTATCTTTGCCTTCATAGCCGCCATCAACTTCAATTTGCACACTTTTTACGGAAATTTCTTGAGCTCCAACATGAAAGTTAAAAGAAGGAGAGTATTTCCGCCCTCGTATGGTTAAAACAAGCGATTTGTCATCAAACATAGTTCGAAGTATGCTTGAAGCATATGCAAAATCAAGATGTTGCATTTCAGAGTTGCCAATGCGGCTTGTGTCTAATTGAAAGTCTAGTATAGATGAGTGTTTTATTGGCTTTTGTTTTATTTTTGGGACATCGGTATATCCTTCACCTTTAATAATGGCGTAATGTCCATTATTAACGGGCAAAAGAAAAAGCCCATTCTCAATAAAGACTTCGGGCCTTTTCTCTCTCGTATCTTGCTTACATAAAATACGAGGTTCTTTTTCACTTGTTTTTGTATAAGCATGGGTTGCTGTTTTTATCTGATCAGCCGATAGATAAAAGGGGCTTTTTCTGAAAGTATGGTTTTGAATTTTGTATTTGTCAAATATACTTTTCCATGGAGCATCATTCATGTTTTATAAGATTGATAGTAAGCAAGAGATCTTTGGTTGAGATACTATTATAAAGGATGTTATAAAGAAAAATTGCTAGGCTTGGTAGCAGATGTCTTTAAAAAGCGTTCCCTGATCTCCAATTTCTTTGTATCGATTAATAGTTAGGTCAACATATTTTTTATCAATTTCTATGCCAAGATACTTTCTGTTTCCAATGAGCGCGCAAGCTATTCCAGTAGTGCCACTGCCATTAAAAGGATCAAGAACAGTATGTCCATCGTTTGTAGAAGCTAAAATAATTCTCTGTAAGAGAGAAATTGGTTTTTGCGTAGGATGTTTGCCAAATTGCTTTTCTCTTTTGGCAGGTGTGGGAATAGACCATACAGAACGCATTTGTTTTCCTGATTTTTTGATAGGATCTTCTGGGAAAACCCCTTTTTTCATGGCTGCATAGTTAAAGACATTTTTTGATTTCTTTTGCTTCCTTGCCCAGAGCAAGGTTTCATGGCTATGGGCAAAAACAGTACAGCTTAAGTTAGGTGCAGCATTTGGTTTGAACCATGCAATATCATTAAGTATATGAAATTCGTGTTCCTGAAGAAGGTATCCGCACATGTAAATACTATGCAAGGTTCCACTTAACCATATAGTTCCTTCGGGCTTTAAAATTCTTTTACATTTTTGAATCCAAGTGTCATGAAATTTGAGATCAGAAAAAAAGCCTTTGCTTTTATCCCATTCACCTTTATTAACAGATACCATTTTCCCCGATTGGCAAGTAATTCCATTATTGGATAACATATAGGGTGGATCTGCAAAAATCATATCGATGGAATTCTTGGGGAGCGTTTCCATAACTGAAAAACAGTCGTCCTTATAAAGTATGAAATCTTTTGAGTGAGATGAGAAATAAGGTTGTATTTTTTTATCCGTAGAAGCTGTAGGTTCTAATTTTATAGGTGTAGAAGTTTCGATCATGGTCACGAGGGCTTAAGAAAAATAGGATTATGTGTATTCTTAGAAAAAAAATATAAATTTGTGTACAAATAGTTTTTTAACGTATCAGTTCCTGTTTTAATTTTGAAGCTTTTTGGGCTGAGAGCATATTATTATACTAATTTTTATAGTATACTGTAACACTACAAGAGTAAGCCTTAATTTATAATAGAGGGTAGTTTTATTTATCTAGGTAAGATGAAAATAGAAAGAATTCTGCATTTATAATTTATGAAAGAAAAAAACAGCATAAAACACGTTACGAAAGATGATAAGGTCTTGAAAAGCCTATTGGCCTATGCACGTAAAGAGGCAAAACGATTCGAGGAAGAATTTTTCCAGCTGCTACGATTTCCAAGCATCAGCGCAGAAACCGAGCATGCCTTAGATATGCAGAAGACAGCCGAGTTCACAGCCAAGCTTCTACAAGAGGCGGGGCTTAAAAATGCGAAGGTTATGCCTTGGAAAAAACATCCTGTGGTTCTTGCGGATTCAGCTACTGAGGCAGGGAAAGAAGCTGCAGGAAAAAAGAAAACATCGCTCTTGTTTTATGGGCATTACGATGTTCAGCCAGCTGGCGATGAGGCGCTTTGGAAAACACCGGCGTTCAGCCCCCAGCTGCGAAAGGGACGTGTGTATGCCCGAGGGGCAAACGATAATAAAGGCCAGTACCTCATGCACATTAAGGCCTTCGAGTGTTTTCAAAAAGTTATGGGAGGCCTGCCTTTTCCGCTTAAAGTTATCATTGAAGGCGAAGAAGAAATAGGATCGCCTAATCTTCTAAGTTTCGTTAAGAAGCATAAGAAGAAATTGGCTGCCGATGTCTTGCTTCTATCAGATACCGAGATGCTAAGTAAAAACACGCCATCGCTAACCTACGGCTTGCGCGGTATTGTTTACGAAGAAGTGGAGGTTGAAACAGGCGGTCGAGATTGGCATTCTGGGATGTATGGCGGCGTGGTCGTGAATGCTGCCGAAGTGCTGGTGCTGGCATTTAGTCGCTTGAAAATGGCCGATGGCCGTGTTGGCATCCCCGGCTTTTACGATGATGTACAGGCTCCTAGCAGCAAAGAGATTTCTCTGATGCGCTCCTTAATACAAGGTGATGCTTCTTTAAAAAAAGAAATTTACGCCCATGGTTTTTTCTATGAATCGAATATTTATAAGAAGAAAATTGGACGAAAGGGTCTTATGGCGAAGAGCAAGGCTTCAGAAAAAGAAAGCCTGTTCTACGAGAAAACAACCACAGAACCTCTGCTCAACCTAAGTGGTATAGAGGGTGGGTATACAGGCGCCGGCTCTAAAACTGTTATTACGGCTAAGGCAAGAATGAAGATAGGCATCAGGCTTGTGGCGAATCAAGATCCTGCAAAAATCACAAAACTTTTTCGTGCTTACCTGCGCCAAGTAATAGAAGAGATCGCTCCTAAAGGGGTAAAAGTGAGTTTTCATGCAGCCATGGGCGGCGGACGTCCTGTTTTAGCCAAGCTTGATAGCCCCGCCATTCTTGCCGCTAGCAGAGCTTTAGAAGAAGTGTATGGAAGGCCGGTCATTAACATTCGCTCGGGTGGCTCTATTCCCATAGTTGCTGAGCTTATCGATTGCTTTAAGCTGACGCCAGTTCTTATGGGCTTTGGCTTGAAAGAAGATGCTATCCACTCACCCAACGAAAGTTTTTGGCTAAAAGACTTTCATCGCGGCATTGAAAGCTCTATTCGTTTTCTGTATTATCTTTCAAAAAAACCTCTGGAAAAAAAACCTCTGGAAAAAAACTAAGTCTTCATAAAAACTCATCTTAAATATCTCTAAGAGCTGTTTCTTTTTACTTTTAGCTGGTTAGGCTAGAAAGCTTTACAATTCACGTTAAAAAGAATTTATATTTTAACAATATTTTTACAGATTTTTTAGAGTATTTAAATACAAGCTAATATGGTTCAAAATAAACAGGTAAGAGGTATAGGCATCGGAGTTCTAGGAAAAGGAAAGAAGGCAGCTAAGCTAAAAAAAACTACTGGGGGGAATTCAAAAGGATTAAGAAAGGCTTTGGCGCCTAGCTCAAATAAATTGAAAGGGTCGGGCAGCGAATTCTCGGAGTATCTAGTCATAAAAAATGCGAGAGAAAATAACCTAAAAAACGTTTCGCTATCCATACCGCGTAATGCCTTAACTGTAGTTACGGGTATTTCGGGTTCTGGAAAGTCATCGCTGGCTTTCGATACTATATTAAAAGAAGGGCAGAGACGTTACATTTCCTCGCTTTCAGCCTATGCCAGGCAGTATATAAACTCCTTTGAAAGAGCCGATGTGGATTCGATAGAGGGGCTCTCGCCAACTATCAGCATTGAACAAAAATCGGCAGGGAGCAACCCTCGGTCTACGGTAGGTACGGTTACCGAGGTTTTTGATTTCTTGCGGCTTTTCTTCGCTCGATTAGGCACAGCCATGTGTCCGCATGGCCATGGGCCAATTAGCAACCTTAGCATAGAAGTCATTATTAAAAAACTCTATAGCGAACATGCTGGCGAAGTGATGCTTATTATGGCAGCGCTTGTCCGTGACCGCAAGGGAGAGTACCGTAAGGAAATAGAAGAACTTAGTCGGGACGGCTTTATGCGCATGCTGGTAGATGGCAAGCTTTGTAGAAGCGATGAACCTCCCACGCTTAAACGTTACGAGAAACATAGCATTGAAGTGATAGTGGATAGGCTTGAGCTGAAGACAGAGCATGAACCACGGCTGCGAGAAGCCTTGCGTAAAGCGGCCTCTATGGCAGAAGGCTCGCTTTCTTTACTGCCCTATGCTAGCCTAGATAAAGATAGCAAAAAAAAACGTGTTCACTACAGCGAAGAGCAGGGCTATGCGCGCTATAACTTGAAAAATGCCTGTAAAGTCTGCGGGACGGGTGTGCCGGAAATGGAGCCTCGTCTTTTCTCCTTTAATTCGCCAGAACATTGGTGTGGCGGCTGTCGTGGGCTGGGGCATGTAAGTGTTTTTGAGGAAAGCTTCTTTATTCGTGATGAAGAGCGCGCTATTTTCGATGGCGCTTTGTTTATTATCAACGCCGATGGCCATGTTCTCTATGCCGGAAGAGGGCGTAGGAAAATAGAAAAATTATACGAATTCTATAATTTCAGTTTAGATACTCCCTGGCAAGCCCTGCCAGATTGGTTTAGAGCTAGGCTTATCCATGGCAGAACCAGCGATGAAGAAAAAATATCGGAAAGGCTGATGAGTAGCCCGAAGATCCTCCATGATAGCATCAATTTTTTCATTATGCATGATTTGAACTGGGTTTACGATACCTACCATATTGCAATGATGGACAAGTATCGCCGAGTGGATACATGTGGCGATTGCGGCGGAAGCGGACTTTCGCTAATTGCCTTGAGTGTTAAATTTGACCAGAAAAATATCCATGAATTCAACGCCATGAACGTAGATAAGGCTTGCCAATATTTTAAAGATCTTGCAGCTAGCGGAGTGGACGGCGCGCCGCCACAGATATGGAAACCTATTTTACGAGAAATCAACGAGCGACTGACCTTGCTTAAAGAAATGGGATTAGGCTATTTAACCTTAAATAGAAAAGCGAATACGCTCTCTGGGGGCGAGTCCCAGAGAATTCGCTTGGCCTCACAAATTGGCTCTGGCCTTGAGGGCTGTTTATATGTCTTGGATGAACCTTCCATAGGACTTCATCCAGAAGATAACCTAAAGATTATTTCAGCGTTACGAAAGCTGCGTGACAAGCATAACACCTTGATAGTGGTAGAACACGATGAAGATACCATCTTATCTGCCGATTACCTTGTGGAGATTGGCCCGGGGGCTGGCGCTCATGGGGGCTATGTTAATTTCAGCGATAATCCTCTTCGTCTGCTTGCCGCTGTGAATGATGCCGAAATGCCCGAAGTGCCAACAGCAAACTATATTTTGGGAAAGGAAAATTTTACTTTGCCAAAACCTAAAGATAGCCCTGCGGCTAAAGATAGCGTAGGTGTAGGTGTAGGTGTAGGTGTAGGTGTAGAGGCAGAGGCAGAGCGAAGCATTAAATTTTCTAAAATAAAGAAGTTTAATCTTAAGAATTTAGATATGGCTTTACCTTTGGGGAAACTTATTGTCATCACGGGAGTTTCAGGATCTGGAAAATCAACCTTGGTGGACGTGCTGTCCAGTACCGTGCAGCTTGGCTTTGAACGCTATGCCCAATTAAAACGCAAGTTCTATAGAGAGGGCGGGAAAAGTAAAAACATTACCCATCTTAGCAAGGCTTCCTCAAAAACTAAAACGCTTAGCCTTCCGCATAGCTTGCAGTTTACTGAAAGCAAAAATTACGGATGTAAAGAAGCTACAGGGCTCATGCAGTTAAAAAATGTAGTTTTGATAGAGCAAAAACCTATTGGTCGAAGTTCTCGAAGCAATCCTGCTACCTACACGAGGGCATGGAATTATGTTCGTGATATTTTTGCTGCTTTGCGTGAATCGAAAATTAGAGGCTATACGAAAAGTACGTTTTCGTTTAATGTTTCTGCAGGACGCTGTGAAAATTGCAAGGGACACGGCGTGGTTGAAATTGACATGCAGATGTTTTCTAAAGTAGAGACTGTTTGTGAGGTTTGCAATGGAAAACGTTTCCACAGTGGCGTGTTAAGTGTTCTGTATAAGCAGAAAAGTATTTACGACATTTTAGAGATGTATATAGGCGAGGCAGTGGAATTTTTCGATAACTTCACGCGGCTTAAAGATATTTTAAAAACCATGATGGATGTGGGGCTGCATTATATAAAACTTGGGCAATCTTCTAGCACGCTTTCTGGTGGCGAGGCGCAGCGAATTAAACTGGCCTCCGAGCTTTCTCGCAGCTCCACAGGTGAAAATCTGTATTTCTTGGATGAGCCTAGCACCGGCTTGCATTTTGCGGATGTCTCAAGGCTTATGAAGACGCTGCATCGCATGGTTCAGCGTGGCGATACTGTGGTGGTGATTGAACACAACATGGAAATAATTAAATGCGCCGAGCATGTCATAGAGCTGGGCCGCGGCGGCGGCGAAGCTGGCGGCAGTCTTATTGTTCAAGGCAGCCTGCAAGACCTCATACAAAGCCATTCTTCTACGGGCAAAGTATTAGAAAAATACTTAAAACGTCAGAAAAAAAAAGAGAAGGGTTACTTTCTCGACAAGAACCATGGGGAAAAAAGAATTCGAGAACTCTTCCCTTCCTCCTTAGCATCAAATTCTATGCAGGCCTCTGGCTACCAAGCGAAGACGTTAGCAAATGGGCTGAAGCCAGTAAAGAGCGGCAGGGGCGAGAGCGGCAAGCAAAAAAAAGTAGGCAGCCTTCAGAGCCTAGCCAAGAAGCCTTCTTTAGAGCAATCGTTTATTGAGATAAGTGGGCTGAAGACAAATAACTTAAAGAATATTTCGTTACGCTTACCTAAACGTAAAATAATTGCCTTTACAGGTGTTTCTGGTTCTGGGAAAACCTCCATTGTTTTGGAAAGCATTTTTTTTGAAGGACAGCGGAGGTATTTAGAAAGCCTTTCCACCTATGCTCGGCGCTTCTTGGGCAGGCTTTCCAGAGTGGACGCTGAGCGCATGGAAAACCTCTCGCCAACTATTTGTGTTGACAGAAAAAGAGCCTCGGCTAACCCCCGCTCTACGGTGGCCACGCAAACAGAGCTTTATGATTATTTTAGAGTGCTTTACTCTAGCATCGGCGAGCCACATTGTCCTTCTTGTGATAACGTTTTGCAGTCTTACACAACATCTGAAGCGGCGAAGAAACTTTGCAGTGAATATGATGGGAAAACGCTAGCTTTCCATGCTCCGCTTTGGCAACATGGTTTTAAAGAGCCGCTTTATATCGAAAAGAAAGCAAAGCTTGAAAAATATATAGAACTTCTCTTAGAAAAAGGCTACTCCAGATTCACAGCAGACGGGCTTCTGTTAAAACTTGAAAAAGAAGAGGCGTTAGCCTATAAAAAAATGCTAGCGAAATTAGCTAAAGCTAAATCTATTACCCTCGTCTTAGATAGGCTTAAAGTAAGCGAGGCACGGTTCATCCGTGTTTTAGAAGCTATGCAACGTGCCTATGAACTTACCGGAGGCCTAGCCTTTATAACGGAAGAGAAAGAGAGCTTCTATCTAACGAAGCAGCCCAGTTGCATGGAGCATGTTTTTCTGATGAAGCAAGCCATAAGCCCTAGAGATTTTTCTTTCAATCACCATCAAAGTGCCTGTAGAAAATGCCATGGTCTTGGCGAGAGCGAATCGATAAATATTTTGGCGCTCATCAGCGATGTGAAAAAACCAATTCTTGGTGGCGCTTATCAAGGTATCTTAAGCAAGCTACTGGCTAGCAAATTGCCACAGCCCTTAGCTCTGCAAGAAGAATTTGTGAAATTAGGATTAGAAAATGTTCTAGAGACAAAACCCTATGAAGCGCTTGATGAGCATGAGCTAGATAGCCTGCTCTATGGCTCTGGTAAGTGGCAGGGGCTGTACAGATTACTTGAGGCGGTATCTTGTGCCTCTTCGGCAATTTCTGCTCGATCTTCGGAGGAAGAGCTGGCTTATGCTCATTGGCGTAGCGATTTCTTCGCCTACAGTAGCTATACGCAGTGTACTCGATGTGCCGGAGGACGCCTAGAGTATCCTTTCCTTAAGGTGAAAATACAAGCGAAGTCCATTTATGATTTAACAAGAATGAGTTTGGCAGAGCTTGCTTTTTTTTTCAAGCAACTCCCGAAACTGCTGAGTGCCACACAGAAAAAAATTGTTAAAGAACTGTATGAAGAGATCTGTTTTCGATTAAAGCAAATGGTGGATTTGGGCTTAGATTATCTTTCCTTAAACAGAAAAACGTTTACGCTTTCTGGTGGAGAGCTGGAACGAATTCGTCTTTCAACGCAGATGGGAAGCAGGTTAAGCGATGTGATTTACGTTTTAGATGAACCATCTGTTGGTCTTCATGAACACGATTGTGAGCGATTACTCACCGTGATACGAAGGCTTAAGGATTTGGGGAATACGGTTCTGCTTATTGAGCATTCGGGAACACTCATCAAAAATAGCGATTTCATTGTTGATGTTGGCCCTGAGGCCGGTGAGCATGGCGGAAATAT
This sequence comes from Spirochaetota bacterium, assembly GCA_030621685.1. Lineage (GTDB taxonomy): Bacteria > Spirochaetota > UBA12135 > COTS27 > COTS27 > JAUXHF01. The sequence goes on along the minus strand of JAUXHF010000034.1, from coordinate 2,734 downwards.
TATGTATGCTGGACCCAACGCTCCAGATGATAAAAAGTTTCATGCTACAAGTTTTTATTCGTTTTTATATGGAGATCCTGTTATAGAAGAGGATAGCGAAGATAGGAAGATTAAAGCTGCACCGAAGATCCTTAAAACGGCTGGCGCTAAGCATAAAGGAAGCGCTTTAACAAGTCCCGCATCTAAGAAGAAGCTAAGCAAGGGATTTCGCTATAAACGAACGTTCCATGCTCGTCCTTTTAATCAAAAAAAAGATGATTTCCTACTTCTTAAAGAGGAGCAGCATCACAATATAAAAAACAGTACGCTTTCGCTGCCACTGGGGCGACTCATAGGCCTCTCTGGAGTTTCTGGGGCGGGAAAGAGTTCCTTGCTAGAGTGGTTTGTCGAAAAACTACGAATTCGAAATGGAGAGATTCGAAAATCGAAATTTGAAACACTGCCGGGGACACTTGAATACTTTGAGCAAGGAAGAAAAAGATTGAACTTTCTCCCCTTAAGCCTTACTGTTGTTGACCAGAAAGCAGCTGCGGTGAGCAAGCGTTTTGTTGTGGCTAGCTATGTGGCTGTTATGGATTCTATTCGGGAGGTTTTTTTGAAAACAAGATTAGCCCGCCAGCGTGGCTACAGCATGGGGCATTTCTCGTTTAACGTAGCCAAGGGCTACTGTCCTCGCTGTCGTGGCATTGGTGAAGAAGAGATAGAAATGCATTTTCTCTCTGATATCTCCGTGCGCTGCGAGGAGTGTCAGGGAAAACGCTATAAACGTGAAATATTAGATGTTTTTCATAACAAGAAAAATATTTTTGAAGTCTTACAGATGACGGTTAGCCAAGCCTTCGATTTTTTCTATGGCTTCGCGGCCATTCGCAAAAAATTGCAACAGCTTCTGCAGGTAGGGCTTGGATATTTAAACTTAGGCTTAGCTACTTCAAAACTTTCAAGCGGTGAAGTTCAGCGCTTGAAAATAGCTCGTGAGCTGGCTTTCCATGCCGATGTTCGCGGGTTTTACATTTTAGATGAGCCAACAACCGGCTTGCATTTTAAAGATATCCAAAAATTACTTGGGGCCTTAGATAAGCTTTTGGCTAAGGGTGCCAGCATTCTTGTTATTGAACATAACATCGAATTTTTAAGAAGCACAGATTACCTCATTGACATGGGGCCTGGTGCCGGTAAAAAAGGCGGAGAAATCCTTGCTTTTGGTAGCGTGGAGCAGGTCAAAAAGAAAAAACTTGGCAAAACATGGCTTTACCTATAAAAAACATGGTTTTATAGCTAACGTATTGCTGTTATGGTTGGGCTTTGGGCTGTATGGCTGATTTGAGAGGGATATAATGAGCAGTTTGAATGCTTAAATTTTCTAATATTGAAAATTTAAGGGCAAGTTTTTCATCAAATATAGTTATTTTGAATTTTTATATTTGGCTGGCAAGAAATTGAATTTTATTTCTTGATATCTGCAAAAAGCGGCTGTTAGCTAGCTTTGGGCTATATTTTTGGCTTTTTTAGAGCTTTTCCCAGTGGGGAGCGTGGTTTTTCCCAGTGGAAAAACGTGATATAAGCTTCTTTTTAGAACAAGATTAGCAAATTAAATTAACAATTGTACGTAAAAACAGAATTCCCCTTGTAAGATTACGTTGATATAGTACAATTCACATGTCAATATTCTTAAGTCCCCCGTATTCGAATAAACGGCATAGGGGCTTAATAACTTTAACAAAAAAAAACAATAATATTTTCTAATCACGGAGTTTTACAAAATGAGAATAAATCACAACGTACCTGCCATAAATTCTATAAGAGTTCTTCAAAATCGTCAAAATGAAATAAATAAAGGCATAGCTTCTTTATCAAGTGGATTGCGAATAAACAATGCTGGTGATGATTCAGCTGGTTTTGCTGTTTCTGAAAAGCTGAGAACCCATATTGATGGCTTATCGGCTGCCGCTCGTAATACCGATGATGGCTTATCTTTTATTCAAACAACGGAAGGCTATCTTTCAGAATCTCAAAATCTGCTTCGTAGAATAAAAAGTCTTGCTATTCAAGCGGGAAATGGGATTTATTCGAGTGATGATAGATCACTTATCCAACAAGAAGTGGGCCAGCTTGTGGCTGAAATTGATAGATTGACATCATTTGCTACTTTTAATGGCCAGCGTATTTTAGACGGTCGTTTTGCTGCAGGTGGCGCTGAGGGTGTGCCTATCGCTTCGCTCTTCTTCCATGTAGGTACAGAAGTTGACCAGACTATTCGTGCCTACATAGGTACTTTTAGTGCTGAAGCTCTTGGCTTGCAAGGCATTTCGCTTTCAACGCCGCAGGGTGCTAATCAAACTATTGCTATATTAGATGAAGCGCTTTCAAAAGTAAATACGCAAAGGACAACCCTTGGCGCCTATGAAAATAGACTGACAAGTGTTTTGAAAACCTCTAACCGCGCTATCGAGAACCTTACTGAGGCCGAAAGTAAAATTCGCGACGTAGATGTTTCTGCTGCCTATTCTGAATTGGTGAAAAATATTTTAGTTAGTCAAGCAAATATTGCTGTGCTGGCCCAAGCAAACTCTAATGCACAAAGTGTGCTTAGATTACTTAGCTAAAGCAGCTCTTTAGCTTCTTTCTTTAGGTTTCAAGCTTATATATATAAGCATATAGCTAGCCATGCCTAGCTATATGCCAAGCTTATAGTTAGACATGCTCGTAAGAGATGCTGTTTTCTCTAAATTTT
>JAUXHF010000151.1 GCA_030621685.1 Spirochaetota bacterium | reverse complement strand
CACGCTCAATATTATTACCCTCAAGACTATTCAAAAGAAGCAAGGCAATTTCTTTTACACGCTCAGTATTATTATTACCATCAAGAATATTCCAAAGAAAAAAGACAAATTCTACTATACCCCAAGCTACTACTCCCAAAATAAGTATACTACCTAGAGTTATTTTATTTATTTCTACCCAGTGCCATATAAGCTTTATTCTTTTTTTAATTTCCATAATAATTAATACTCTAGCTACTCAATATTAGAATATTGGCTGCACAGGTTTGCGAGGCTTCTTCGAAGAAGCCTCGCCAGCTTCTCTTTCTGCTTCTTTTTTTTTTCTGCATGTTTTTCTACATACATATAACGCTGTGCCGGCTTAAGCCCCCAGCATCTATTAAGCATCTTTAGCTAACAAAACAAATACTGTTGCTACAATTTGTTTTTTGCTGTTTTCTCGTTTTGCTTCATCAATGCTTGAAAGCATTCACTGCAAAGGCTGTTTATCATTTTTGCCGGGCTTGCAAATTGTAATAACTACAATTTTACACTGAATGTTAACATTATAGAGGTTTTAGCTAAAATACTAAAAACTCATTATTATGAAACATGAAACACTAAAAGAAAAATCTTCTAGGAGAAGAACATGGATAAAACATTTTATATTGATGTTAAATCAGTAAAAGACGGAGATACGTTTGATGGAAGTGTTACGCGCACATCAAGTAATGAGACGCCAATTGGAACGGAGCAAATAATTAGATTAGCTGGTGTAAATGCTCCAGAAAGACGTAAGCCTGGCTATAATGAAGCCAAAGAAGAACTTGAATATTTAATTCTAGGCAAAAATGTAAGAGTTGATTGGAAAATTAAAGGTCATTACCACCGCATACTTGGGGAAGTTACTGCTAATGGTGAATCAGCAAATCGGTGAATGCTGCTACTCGCAGAATCCTTTAAAAACTTTTATTATAGCCCCCCATTCTTATTTGGGGAGCTACAATTGGGGGGCTACAGAATTATTGTTTTACTAGCAAAGCAAAGAAAGGCCTTCGCCTAAAAATAAAATATTATAGCCGTAAAAATCTAGTACCGGCAAAACCTGTAGTTCCCTGTAGTTATATTAGCTCAATATTTTCGCAAACATCTTGCCAATATAATCCTCACCATCTTTTTCGAAGAATACATTATTGTCTTCTAATTCTTGTTTTGTCATCACGCCGTCAGCCCCTTTTATTTCATTGTAGGGAGTTACCGATACTATACATGAGTTCAGTATTACCTTTTCATCGTTTAGCTTTTTTTCTATCTTTTTTATTTCTTCCGATAGCCCTATTTTAGAATCGTTTTTAATACCTAAATGTACTAAGCCCTTAGGATCAATAAAATTAATGTATTGCTTCTCACCTTTTTTTATCCACATAATGAAGTCCGGATAAAAATTGCCCGCAGTAAAAAATCCCAAACCTGTTTTACTTTGGTTTCTAAGTAAAAATATTTCTATATCTTTATATTTAATGCTGTTGTTTTTCAAGTGGCTAGCCAAACTTTGAACAAAATTTTTCTCGCCAGCATTAAGCCCTATCGGTCTTATCTGCAGGGCGCTTTCTCCTTTGTCTCTGAACACAAGCGGATTATATAGATGCTCATCAGAAGTAAATGCTTCAAAATCTTTCTTCGATAGTCCAGCAAGCACAGCGCCGTCTATCGCCTTATTCTCATTATTCTCAAGCATGGTTTTTAGCTTTTTTAATCTAGCTATAAGCGCAACTTCTTTCTCTTCCACTGTAATGGTATAGCTGCCTATTAGGTTTGCTTTGTCTTTTTTTTCATCCAATTCTCTGTATTCTAAATATTGGCTCTCCCACTCACTCCTTTTATACTCATAGAATGACTTCATATATTTTTTAAGCAGTGTAATCATAATCTTTTCAAAGTTAATAATATCTTTGAAACTATTTACGTTCATATCACCTTTTGGAATATATAAGGTATACCAATCATCACAAGCAAGTAAACACTGAATAGCAGCTTTAGAAATGCTTATGTTGCTCCAACCCTTTTCACTTTTGAAGTGCTGAAGTTCGAAAAATATAGTATCAATATTCACAAAGCTCAAATATTTTTTTCCAAGTATCTCGCTGTTTAGAGAAAGCTGATCTCCACCGCCCCTTTTACTTTCTAACCTATCAACTTGCTTATACAGGTTCAGCTCTACTTTTTTTGTAATAGCCCTTGCGTTAGAGTATTCAAAAGTAAGGCTCTCTTCTCGCTTAAAGTCTTTACCATCTTTAAGGTCTAATACTTTTAATTTTTCATCTTTGTAAGCTCTCTTTTCATCATATATCAGCGGCAGAATAAATTCCTTTCTCTCGCCAATATGAACGGGAACGCCCTCACTTTCTAGGTATTCCTTAAATGCTTTCATGTAATCCGCTTTTATCCCAAATATACTAAGTGTTTCAATGGCTTGGTCATTTTTCTCTAAGGCGGGCCCATCATTAATAGCCGTGCTTCTCTTTAAGCAGCCATCATAGCCCTTAAGCCGCACGCCACGACCAAATAACTGTATAATCTGCGAGCCCTCTTTTTTGCCTACGTTCATAAGCCCCATAGCCGATACTCTCCAAGAATTCCAGCCCTCGCTAAACTTCTTTGAGCCTATAAGTATATTTACGTTTGAAGAAGTTTTGTTTATAACCTTAAACAGCGAACTTGAAAAATCACTGCTTGTTATAGTCATGCCCTTAGCCTCGCATAGCTTTAAAAGCCCAGCGCTATCACCCACATTGATAACACCAAAGCATTCATGCTCTCCAATTTTAAGAGCTATCTCTCCATCAACGCCCTTCATGTTCTCCAGATGCAGTGTTCCGCCTAAAGTATTATTATTAAAGACTCTGCGCAACATATCAGCAAAGAGCTTTGAAGGGCATTCTCCAGTGCTTATTAAAAAGCTAATTTTGTTCGCAAATATATCAACGCCAGCCGCCGTTTGAAAACCGCTATCAAAGCTCAGCAACTTGCCTATATTTTCAATACTCTGGTCATTCTTATTCTTGATAAACTCATCTATGAATAACAATATATCTACTACATCAGATACCTTTTTTTTACTCCCTTTTTTCTCTTCTCTAACGGCATTTACCGTTGCGCCGACAAACACCATAAGCGGCTTCTCTATCCCATAGACTTTTAGTGTATCTTTTGAGCTTTCATATATTCTCATCTGTTGATAAAAACTTAGAAGTGCGCCCACTAAGTAAGTTTGTTTTTTATCGCCACCATCTTCGCTAAGGTTTAAGATGGAGTAATCTTTGCCGTAACCATCATTATAAAAATACTTGTAACTATAATCAAATATGATAGCCTTAGCATATTCATTTTCAAGTTCTTTTTTCTTTCCCACTGCGCTTGAATTTATGGCCTGCGCAAAGGTCGCCGAGTATTCAAAAGCAAAACCTTTCGCGCTTAGTTTGTCTCTATTAGTTTTCCATATATCCCCGCTGCTACCACGATGTCCCTCATCAATAAACACAAGGTTATTACTCTCAAAGCCATCAACGGCTACTGTCTTATCCCCTGCCTTTTCGCCCAGCTTTGTTATCTCTATAATCTCAATCAAAGTTCTCTCGAAAATTCCGTCTTCACGTTTTGGAAATATTTCCGCTTCTATGTTTGAAGCTTTAAACTCTTCTAAGTGCTGGGTTGACAATCCCTCGTTTGGCGTGATTAAAATAGTTTTATTGATTTTCATTTTACCTTTATTCCAATGCATAAATTGCAATACGTTCATTTGAAGTAAAAGTGTTTTTCCAGAGCCTGTGGCACTGTATAAGGCTAGCTTGTTTAGATCTGTTTCTTTATACTCTTCAAGCTTCTTTAGCTCTTTATACTCTTCAAGCTTTTTTAGTTCTTTAGGCTTTTTAAGCTTTTTAAGCTTTTCTTTCTTGTTTTCAATAGCACTGTTAAACTCTGTAAGATAAGCGTTTAGGTCTCGTAGTAATTGCTTCTTATTATCAAAATATTTGTCTAAGTAAATCTCCACAAAGAGCAGCGCTAGGTATTGAAAATATTTCCATTTAATATCACGCCTCATAGCCTTTGTGTGCCTTACTATGTTTTCATCGTACTCCCTAAGCTTATCGCTATCGATACTTATAGAGTCACCTGTACCCCCAAGTTTGCCTTTTAACTGAATAAAAAAATTTGTATTATTATTTTCATCAAGATTTTCAAGCCAGCTATCTTTTAAGCCTTCTGCCAGCTCTTCAAATTTCTCTACTCCAAACAGCGATAATATGTAGGAGTTTAATACTAGTTTTTCGTTAAATTTCATCTGTTATCTTCCAATGACCACGAGTTCCGCCAACTCTGTTTAGTATATTTAGCTCTTTTAATTTTGCTAAATTTTCCTCTATTTTTCTTTTAGATATTCCTATTTTTTCTGATAATTTAACTGCTGATATTTTAGAATTTAGTTTTATGTTTTCTATAACCTTAAGCTGGATATCTGTCAAAGTATTACCGACCTTATTACCGACCTTATTACCGACCCTATTACCGACCCTATTACCGACCCTATTACCGACCTTATTACCGACCCTATTACCGACCTTATTACAGGCTTTCCTTACGGCATCTAAAATAACACCAAGCATGAATTCTATAAAGGGCGTACTTTCTCTCAAGCTTCCAGCTATCTTTTAAGCCTTCTGCCAGCTCTTCAAATTTCCCTACTCCAAAGAGCGATAATATGTAGGAGTTTAATACTAGTTTTTCGTTAAATTTCATCTAATTACTCTGTTTTATTTACGCTACCTGCGCTGTTTTTGATAACTTCTATAATACTTGTATTATTAGGCATAGCATTTTTTTCATTATCGATATATCCACTTGGTAAATTTGTAAAAATAGCCTTAGTTGTTTCCATTAGAACGGCATCACGGGTTGTAACCTCATTTGAAGCTTCAGTAAATGCCTGAAATGTTTCTAATGCGTTAGAACGATGTTTATTAATTGTCATTTGGTGGATAGTTGCTTTATACATTTTACCTGCCCATAGTGTAGCTGTGAAAAGTATACTTATCAAAACTATCTTTGTTGATAGCACTTGAAAAATCTGGGCTGTTGTAGCATTATCTCCAATTGGCAAATAAAAGTATGAAACAATAGGTCCCCCTAATGTAAGAAGCGCTAAAACACTTGTTGCCCCAAGCCATATATTAGCATTACGTTTATGAGTCTTTGCTTCGTCTTCAAAATTTT
>JAUXHF010000030.1 GCA_030621685.1 Spirochaetota bacterium | reverse complement strand
GTTTTTGCTATCCCGAAAATAGGGCAGGGTTCTTTTGCTCTGCTTAGCTACATATTGAAATGTAGCTAAGCTAAGCCAGCCTGTAAAGAGAAATTGCGCCTCTGCTTTTTTCTGCTATTTTCCGCCATCCCGAAAACAGGGCAGGGTTCTTTGCTCTGCTGAAAAGTTTTTGCTTGTATGCTTATTAAAGGCTAGGCAAAGAGTGTTTTAGAAAAGAGTGTTTTAGAAAATTTGAGAAACTAACCTTTCAGTCTTATTAACGTTTGAGCCTTAATACTTCTTCTAACATAGTATCGGAAGTGGTGATTACCCGAGAGTTTGCTTGAAAGCCCCGTTGTGTGATAATCATATTGGTAAACTCCTCTGCCAAATCGACGTTAGACAGCTCTAAGGTACCAGAGCGAATCTTACCTGCCCCAAGGCTGCTGGCCTGGCCGACTAAGGCTAATCCAGAGTTGTTGGTCTCGCTGAAATAGGTTTCGCCTGATCGCTCTAAACCGCCAGGGTTGTTGAAGGTGGCTACCGCTAGCTGCCCGATGTCTTGGCGTATGCCGTTTGTGAAGTTACCAACAATTATGCCTTCGTCATTGATGTTGAAGTTCTCTAAATATCCTAAGGCGTAGCCATCTTGGAAATAAGCCTTGGTGGTAGACGGCGAAGCAAATTGAGTTATGCCATCGTAAAGCCCCGATGTTCCTAGGTTTAGCTGAATGACTGAAGGGTCTGAGCCGGGAATCGTGTAGCTTAAGGCTACATTAATATCATCGCCGGTTACGCCGATGGGCGTGGCTAAATCGTTTGGGTCAAGAATAGATTGGATAGCCCCTGCGGTATCAAAACGCAAGATAAAGGTGTTGGTTATATCGGCTGGCGTGCTGGCAGCAATGACATTGGGGGCAAGGTTGCCAGCTGCATCGCTTACGCTTACGCTAACAAGCCATTCGTTTTCTAGCTCTGTTTGCGTAAGCAAATCAATGTTTTTTTGAAACTGCAATTGTAGCTGCTGGATGTCGCCGCGGCTATCGTAGACTTTTAGCGTGGAAGTCCATGTACCCTCTGCTACTTGCCCCGGGCTAGCATTTACGGGAATAGCCGGCGTTAGCAAATTTAAGTTTGAACGGTAGTTCACGAGCTCTGTGGCATGAGCTGGGAGCTTCTGCCCTATGGGAACAACTAGGTCTTCCATCGTAGCGCTTTTATTAATAACCGTAGTGCCATCGGCGTTTGTGATGCTGGGATAGCCCTGCACTCTATAGCCTGTTGCCTGATTCACTAAAGATCCTTCAGCGTCTAAAGAAAAAGCTCCGGCTCTGGTGTAAAGATACTGCTGGTCAGCTCTATTGATGAAAAACCCGCGACCTACCATGGCTACATCGGTGTTCACGCCAGTGGTCTGCAAAGATCCTTGCGTGTGGATAGTATCAATAGCCGCTATTTGCATCCCCAAGCCCACTTGCTTAGGATTGATGCCGCCGCGCTCATCGGTTGGCCTTGCCGCTCCTGAAAGACGCTGCGAGAATATTTCTTGAAACGTTACCCTGCCACGTTTGTAGCCATGGGTATTTACATTGCTTATGTTATGACCTATTTCATCCATCCTTGTTTGATGATTGTTAAGGCCGGAAACTCCCGAAAAAAGTGAACGTATCATTAGGCTGTCTTTCTCCTCACTCTGTTGTGATTGTAATTTTTATGTTTTTTATGTTTTTTATGTTTTTTTATACTAAGGAAATATTGTGAAGTTTTAATATTTTAAGTATTTCGAGTTAGTATTTCAAGTTAGTATTTCAAGTACAAGGTATTGTTTTTTAGAAGGTACTGGGCAAAGGGTTTTTGCTTCTAATAACGTAAGCCTTGTTGGAGCTGGCGATTTCAATCAACCTCAACCTCAACCCCTATGCTTGCAGCCGTGTTCGTCTCTACAGTTTTAATTGTAGCAGGGCTGGTCTGCGCTGTTTTAGCAGGACCATGTATGGCAGTGATATCGCTAAAAGCTACATCTTTGCCGGCAACGCGAAGTTTTGGCTGGGCATCAGGGCCATGTATCAAGATACTTTCGACCTTGCCGCGTTTATAGGCTTCAAGGCTAGCATCGTAATAGCTAACGTCTCTACCTATCAGAGAGAGCATGGAAGTAGATTGGAAATCTTTTCGTAACTTTCCTACAGTGGTGTTTAAGTTTTTCATTTGCTCTAAAGATGTGAATTGTGCCATTTGGGCGACAAACTGTGTATTATCTATAGGCGAGAGCGGATCTTGCTTGGAAAGCTGAACGGTTAATAACTTCAAGAAAGCATCTTTATCTAAATCGTTACCGCTATATTCTCGTTTGGCACGAAGTTCTGAGTTAAATTCATTTACTTGTTGAGAAAGCTTAGTTAAGGCTTCTCCTGTAATTTTGTTTTCCATTATCTATCCTAATATTTTTATAGTGTTGTTTTAAAAATCGGTTTTCTTAAAATCTTAGAAAGTATTTTCCATGGAAGTTTTTTTTTATAATAAAACTGATATTTACTTTATAGAAAACAATTTATGCCGTGGCCCAAAACTTTGTAATATCGGAATTTATCAGCACCGGCGAGCGAAGCTCATGCTGGGTAATGGCTTTGTTGAAAGTATGCCCGCTGACATGGCCGCTTGCATGTGGCAAAGAGTTATGTTTTTGGAATTGCTTATGAGCATGCTCTTTGGGCTGCTGGCTAGATTCTTGTTCGATATCAATTTGGAACTGTTCAAGTTTTACGTGCTCCTTAGCTAATTCTTGTTTCAGCGTATTGAAGTTATTTTCAACAAGCTCTTTAACATGTGTATTTTGTACAAGCAATTTCAGCGATACTTTGTTACCTTCTTTTTTCAAAAACACACTGATGTTGCCAAGATGCCTCGGGTTTAGCTTTACCATAAGCGCTTCTTTGTTGCCCACAATAACGGTTTTTAAGCTACCTTTTATTTGAGCCAGTAGGGCAGCTTTATCAAGAGGGTTTAGACTTTTGTTTAAAGAAGCCTTATCAAAATTTTGTTTTTGGGCAGAATGTTGGAAGAGGCCTTGTAGCGATGCTTTTTCCGATGGCGATGGGCCTTGATTTTTAGCAAGGTTTTTATCATACCCATGCTCAAACTCCTTAGAGCTGGATTCTGCCTTATGCAGAGTTTCCAAGGCTGAATTCAAGGCTGAATTTCCGCTGTTTTGGGCTGAGGCTACCGCATGGCTAGCATTGCCCGCATGACCTGTAAAATTTGTAGCTGTCTTGCTTAGCCCTTGCGGTGCATGGGTGCTAGCGTTAAGCTTGTTAGTATGCTGGGCGGCAGCCAGCGAGGGCTTTGTAGTTAGCCGCTTATTTTTGGTTGGCTGTGAATTCAGCTGATACTCTAAAGGCTGCGCTGAATTTTTAGCGGCTATTTTATTTCCCGAAGTATTTTCTAATGAACGGCTAGCCCATTCTAGGAAATTTGTAGCCTCTTTGGGGCTAAAGGTTTTGTCTTGCAGGAATGAATTCAGTAATTTTTCAGTTGCCTGAAGCAAGTCTTTAAAAGATTGGCTGCCAGCATCGCTTGCTTGGACGAGGCTGCCAGCATCGCCTCCTGCTTGGACGAGGCTGCTGCTGTTAGCATTGCTTGTAGCTAGCAGAGCTTGGCTCTGCTGGCTCTGGCTGCTTAGGGTTTGAAGTAAGTTTTGGAGCTGCTTAGAAATGTTTTTTATTTCGGCGGCATGTGTTGCCCCAGCTACCTGAAGTTTTGCAAGCTTTATACTTTGCTGATTACTGTCTTTACCATCTTTTGTTTTCTGCAGCTCTGCCTTAGAATCGAGTAGCAGAGGGGATGTTTTTGTTGATTGATTTTGTTTCTTATTATTTGCCGCGTTAGTTTTTTCGAGCAGCATGTTTCTTATATCAGCTGTTTGCTCGCTGGCTACAAGCTTGTTTTGGAGCTTTGAAAGTAACGTGATGGCTTGGGCTTGTTTTTCCAGCCGGCTTAGCTGTGATAGGTTTTCATTTTTGCTAGAAAGTTTTTTTGTTAGCCCTTGGGCTAAAAACTGTTTTTTCAAGAGAAAAAGAATTTGGCTTAGAGTTTTTTCTAAACGCCAATTCTCTTGCTTTGTTTCATCTTCTTTTGTTTCATCTTCTTTTTTTAAGGCAGCCTTAGAGCTTTCTTTGGAGAGTAGCTCCACCTCTAGTTCTAGATCTTCGCGATTGTTTATTTGCTCTGCCTGCTTAGAATACTCTTGTGAATCAAGGAAACTCTTCTGGGTTTTTGCATAGGTAAGGCTTTTCAGCTGGGAATTCTCAAAGCTGTTCTTTGTTTGCTGAAGAGTTTGGCTAAAGCTTCTTTCTTGCTCTTGCTGAAGGAAGTAGGAAAAACTCTTGGCGTTATCCTTAAGCGTAAGGCTTTCAAATTCCTGACTTTTCGCTAAATTTTTGTGAAAGAAAGTCTTGCTGAGGGCGGAGACATCGCTGCCTGGATGAGTAAGTGCTTTTGGTAAAAAAGATAAAAAGTTTTTCATGCCGTAAGTATCTATAAATTTTTTACAATTTCATAGATACTCGCTTTTCGGAGTGAAAGGGGCATGGCTTAAAAAAAAGCTAACAAGGAATATTTTTTTGCTTAAAGCAGAAATTTGCTTTAAAGAAAAGCACTACAAATGGCTTTTCTTGGCAAAATTTAGTAAAGAATTCTTAATTAAATTAAAAAATTAAAAAACTTTTAAGATTGCCATGGCTTTAGAAGCATGGGCGCTTAGAATTTATTGAAAGCTAAGGGAGGGTTCGTTTTTTATGACGGGCTGATGATCATCAAAAACTTTTTGTTTTGTATTTCTTCTTTTGCTTGGCCTGTTTCCGCCCTCATCTAAATATTGAATTCCAGAGAAAACAGCAGGTGGCTTATAAAAAAAGGGGGTAAGTCCTGCCTCGTCGTCAGAGTCGCTAAGCACATCAACACGGGTATCACCGTGCTCTGAACGGTAGGGGTTTAAGTTCTGCTGATGCTGGCAGGTGATTTCTGTGCCAGCGCCAGCACCGGTAGAACTGCAAATTACTGCATTTTCTTTCATTAATTTACAATCAGAGTATTCGCCTGCTGATTCGCTGCATTGCAGGCTATGGGGCTGGATATTATCAGCGCTAAGTTTGGATGCGACTATGGTGCAGCTAAAATTTCTAAGCAAAGGATTACTTGCATCTGCTTCATTGTCTAAATCACAGAGCCTACCTTCAAGTGGCGCTGTGGAGGTGCAAGCTATAGTAGAACGTAACAAATAATAGCTTCGGTCCTGGTGCCGACACACCTGAATACCTATGCCTTGAAGTGGTGAGTGGATACATGCACCGCTAGCATCACATTGTATTAAAAAATTAGGAATATCGCAACTAGCCAAGCCTGTTCCCGATAGCTGGCATGTGGCATCAAAATTTGTGAAATAGGCTAAAGGGCAACTAGCCTTGCCACCGCTAAGGCTACAAGATGTGTAGCCATCGCAGTTAATATCTATGGTTTCGCCCCATGTCCTAGAGCTGTCTTTCTCTAAAAAAGGTGAATTTTCATTGATAGACCCTCTGCTACCATCAGAAAATGCCAAAACAAATTCAGAAGGATCGCTAAAGAAACCATTTTTAGGAATAGTGGATGATGGACAAGTCTGCTCTGCTTGTTTCAGATACTGGCTCAGATACTGGCTGTAACGTTCTCCAACATCGGTATTCCCTAAGCCTGAGCTTCTAGGCAAACCACTGCTATATAGGTAGTTCATAAGGCTAAGGTAGTTTAGCTTGTAATTCTGTGAATCATGGCCACCATGCATAAGGTTTAAATTATGCCCCAGCTCGTGGGCTAGGGTAATGGATTGGGCATTTATTAAAAAGTTTTGTTTTCTTTTCGCCTCATCGGATAAGAGGCTGCTGGTATTTAATAAGCTACAAGGATAATCTGTAGAGGTATCTGCTAAAGAAATAAGAATATCGTTTCCTGCTAGCTCACCAATTCCAGAAGCTGCGGCTGTTCCATTTATATGTTGCGAGTATGAGAAAAAAACATAATGGAACAGCTGCTTTCTTGCTTTATTAAAGTTAGTGTATTTTATTGAGTCGTACTTTTGTCGATCGCCCGCTAAATCGCCCGCTAAAGTAACGCCGTAATAGTAGGATACTGCTTCGTTGCTCTTGCTAACGGCATTTCCGCCGCCAAGGTTATAGTTTTCTGTTGAAATTTCTGTAGAGGAATTAAAAAGATTACCGACATCAAAATGCATGAATATATCACTTTTTTCATATAAAGCTTTAACAATATCAAGGGCTTCTTTGATGGGCTGTGTTGCGGCATGTCCTGAATAATCGCAAGGAAGATAATCTATTTCCACAAAAATATCTTTTTGGTTTTCTCGAGCGCCCATAGCATAAAGATCTATGTTCCCAAAGGTATCGCCGTTACCACTTTCTAAACAATCGTAGATGCCGTCAGCATCAATATCGGCAGTGTTTGTATAAAAGCAGCTAGGGCCTGGAAATCCAATATTAAGGTCTGAAGGTTCCCAAGAAGCAGTGCTAGAGGCCAGCTCAAATGTGCCATCAGCGCTAAGCCTACGAGAAATGCTGTTAACAACTGTTGGAGCAGCTAGGTCTCTAGAATCTCCAAAAAAATCAAAGTTTGAACTTAAGGGCTTGATATTACTATCAGCATCGCCGAATCTCATGAAATCTAAGGTTTTGCTACTGCCTTGGTGAATTTCGATGAAGCCACCAGCGCTATCAAAGCCAAGCGTAACAGTGTCTATGTTCAGTTCCTCGCTAATATATTCTTGGCGAAACCCAGCATTTGAGTTAAATGTAAAACTGTAAAAATTAGCACTTGGAATTTCTAGGGTTCCTAAATAACCAAAAGACTCAAGGTATTCGCTAAGGCTAACACTTTTTTCTTCTTTCTGATAGACACCATTGGCATCAAAGTAATATGAGCGTAATTGGATAGCAGCCAAATTTATCGCAGTGTCACTATTGTTATAAATTTCTAGAATAAGTCCCTTTGAGTTAGTGTTAGTGGATTGGGCAACTTCGGTGATAAGCAAATCTCCAACCTTGTAGGCTTCAGTATCATTTCTGCTAGAGTTAGTAGAGTTAGTATCTAGCGTATCTTCAGAAACTACTGGCAGGAACGAGATGAGGGAACAACTGCTTACTAGAGTAAAGCCTAGTAAGAATATTATGCATGAGATGAATTGTTTTGTGGCTTGAGAGCCTGAGTTTAGATATATCACTTGTTTTTCTTGTTACATGTTTTTGTAAAACTACAATTTCTTGATGGATGTATGATGTAAGCCAGTTTAGGGCTTTAGTTTTCAGCTCTTATAAAATTATCAGCACTTTTAAATATTTAATTATATCAACATAAACTAGGGAATTTTACAACAACCATGTTTTGTTGGCATATAAGACATAAGTATAATATTATTTAATTTAAACATTGCAAACATGTATAAAGAAAATTAAAAAAACAATCCTATTTTGTTGTTATACAACGTACAATACTATTTGATTTAAACATTGTTAAACATGTATAAAGAAAATTTGCTGGCGGCCATTGAAGAAGCGCTATTTAGCGGAGTTATTTTCGGGGCTGGCAGTCCCAGCAGATACTTGTTTTCCTTGAATTCTATTAAATTAAGCTTGGGTGGTTCATAGATGCCCATGATCGCTTATAAACCTTAAAGGCTGTGCTTACCTTGCAATAACCTGCTGGCTGTCATCAAAGAAGCGCTGTTTAGCAGGGCTATTTTGGGGGCTGGCATGTCCGGGCAGATACTTGTTTTTCTTGGATTCCTCTTGAGGCAAGAAAACAAAACTGCTTAAGGGCGCTGTGGCAGCAAAAATGTAGCCGAGGTTTCCCCAATCATCATAATCGCTAAAAGGCTGCGAGCTTATTTCGCCATCAAAGTTTATGTCTAAGTTTTCTATTCTGGCAGAAAGCGTAAGGGGCAGGGCATCGGCTGTAAAGGTTTTAGATGCCTGGGGGCTATACAAAGCATATGCTAAACCTCTGGTTTCTATACTATTAATACTACAGATGTATTCAGATGAGCTAGCCTCTATTTTGCAACTGGCTGTTCTTGCTGTTCTTGCTGGATAAACATGAGTAGATTGAAGATTACATGTATACTCATTTGAAGCTGTTTCGGAAAGCTGGCAAGATTCGCTATAAGGTATATTTGTAGTATACATAAGCGAAAACCCAGAAAAGGCATAGGTAAAACCAGAGCAGCTTATTTGGGCTAAGCTTAGGCCTGAAGCAGCACTGTTTGGAGCTAAGGAGCATTCTTTATAAATTATGCCATCGCAGTTGAAATCTATTTCTGTTGCCCAAGTTCTTGTTTCATCACTTTCGGCGAGAAGCCGCTCATCAATGACCTTGTTTTCGCCAGAAGAAAAATTTATTTGATAGCTACTAGGGTCTTGGTCCAAAATTCTATAAACAAACGCGCTAAAAAGACTTGGGTCTGATGGGTCTGCGAAGCACTGTGTTCCATAGGGTATATAGGAATTACTTTCTGTAGAGCCAGCACTGAAAGAGTTTAGGTAGTAGATATGGCTATAATCGTAGAAGGCATTTGCTGAAGGAATATTGGGCAAGCCCGAGTTAGCATAGCCGTAATTCATAATACTTATGTAATTGGGCTTGAAGTTGGGCTTGAAGTTGGTTTCATCACGGGTAGAGCCGCCATGGTTTAGGTCAAGGTTATGCCCAAACTCATGAGCTACTACAGCAGCTTGGAGATTAACAAGGTAATTAGGCGGAGTAGGGCTACAATTAGCATTAAGCCCCAAACCAGCCATAGAAATAAGCGAATCTGTACCTTTTATTTCGGCAGTCCCCAAAAGACCATCGATGTTGTTGTAGCCAAAAAGCATATAATAAAAAAGCTGGCTACGTTTTGGGCTAAAGTTCTTTTTTTTAAGAGCATAAAACATATCAGTATTGTCATCTTGAAATTTCACGTTAGTATAGGCTAAAGGAGATTCCCCAAAGGCTACAAAGTTATTACCGCCGCCAAGGTTATAATCTTCTGTTGAAATTCCTGCAGAAGGATTAAAAAGGTTACCGGCATCAAAATGCAAATAAACATTATTGGCCTGATACATAGCTGTGATTTTTTCTAAAGCTGGCTTCTGTGGTTGGCTGTAATGATCTCCAGATACACGGCAAGGAATATAATCTATCTCAATAAAAACATCTCTTTGATCTGTCCTAGCACCCATAGCATGAAGATCCATGCCCCAAAAGGTATAGCCAGCATCACTTTCAAGACAATCGTAGATACCATCCTCATCAGCATCTATGAGGTTTCCATCATTGACACATGTGGCATCCGATGGATAAGCTAGGGATTTTTCGTGAACATACCAATCTGATACTGTGTTTTCATCTAGAAAAGGATGCATGCCATCTTTGTCTATCTTGCGCACATAGCTTTTACTTTCTTCTAAGTTTTGAATGGGTATTGATTCGCCTTGCCAAGCATGGCTACTTGCTGGGGGAGCTTTTGCATTACCAAAGAGAAGCAAGTCTTGGATGGCTATCGTTTGATCATCATTATAGTAGACTAATTCTACGTAGCCTGTTTCATCTGAAATGGCAGGAACACGGTTGTTTTGCGGGGGGACGTAAATACTTTCTTCATTAATGGGCGTATCATTTTCATTAAAATACAGAACATAGAAAGCGCCTCTAGCGATAAATTTCGAGTTAAATGAAAACTCTTGAATTTGCGGAATAAATTCATCTGTTTCTAGGTCGTAATAATAAGAACGCAACTTGAAAAATTTGAGGTCAAATGTGTCTTGGTCAAGATTTTGGAAGAATTCGATAATTATTTCCTGCTTGTTGCCAGCCTGTTTAAAGTGTATTTCACTTATAGGCATATTTCCTGTAAGAGGCTCTTCGGTGTAAATGTAGCGGATATCGGCGCGTGCACAAGAATAGAGTACAAAAAGTAAGAGAGAAATACTGGAGGAGAGCAGGAATTTTCCTAAAGAAAGGGTCATAGCTTGTGATTCCTTTCGATGTAAACTTCCTTTTTCAAAGGTAGAGAAAGGTTTTTTTTCTGAAAGCTGCTTTTAAAGTGATTATCCAAAGTGATTATCCAAAGTGATTATCTAAAATATTTTACTTTTTAATAGTAATAATTTGTAAAAACTGTTATGATATTAAACGTTACTTGCTATAATTTAATCTAAAAAAACATGTAAATGTTAGAATTTTTTAATATTAAAATTCTAAGTCTTTATAAGAATGAAGTCTAGCCAAGTAAATTGGCAAGAAAATAAACAAATTAAAAGAAATTAAAAGAAATGGCCGTTCCAAAATTCAGAAAGTCGAAATCAAAAACAGCAAAAAGGCGATCCGCTAACGATAAGCGAACGCTTATACAAGGTTCTATTTGCCCAGAATGTGGGGCCTTGAAACAAACGCATCGTGTATGCATATCATGTGGAACGTATAAGGGTAAGACTGTTATCAAGAAAAGTTAAGTGGATGTATTTGAATGATGCTTTGTGATTTCAGGCAGATATTTCTCGGTGGCTTTTTTTTTAAGAAAGGTTATATTTAAAAGTTCTTTCCTATGATAAAAATAGGCATAGATGTTATGAGCGGCGAGGCGCCGCTTTCTGTTTTGTTAGAGGGCTGTTTTCGATCGTTAGAACATTATAAGAACCTCAAACTCTTTTTTATTGGAGATGAGGATAAGATAAAAAGCCATATACAACTGGGCAGTCAGGCGCAAAATTTTCGCAGGATAGAAATTCTCCCATGCAACTATAGTATTGGCATGGGCGAAGACCCCGCGGTTATCCGAACAAAGCCTGATTCTTCAATTATGATAGGGGTACAGGCCCTGCGGAAAGGCAGCATAGATGCCTTGTTTTCTCCGGGGAATACGGGAGCTGCTTTAGCAGCATCGTTATTAGAAGTGGGCAGAATTAGAGGGGTAAAGCGACCAGCTATTGCCTCGCCTTTGCCTACCGCCTTAAACAGAAAAACAGCAATTTTTATTGATGCTGGAGCGAATGTTGATTGTACCAGTGAATATCTTTTGCAGTTTGCTATTATGGGCTACGTTTATAGTAAGAAAATTTTACTGTTAGAAAACCCCTCCATTGGAATTTTGAACATTGGGCAAGAAGAGCGTAAAGGAAATAAGCTGACTAAAGAATCTTTTGGCTTATTGAGCAAGCTTCCCTATAATTTCGTGGGCAACGTAGAGCCAGCCGATTTTTTTAAACATAAATGCGATGTGGTGGTCTGTGATGGCTTTGCCGGGAATATTTTCTTGAAATCGGCAGAGGCTACGGCTGCTCAGATAACGGGGATTATGCGATCGCAAATTAAGCTAAACCGCTGGCGTCAAGTGGGGGCTTTTCTTATGCGTAAAATGTTACGGGGAATTCGTGAGGAAATGAATGCTAGTAATTTTGGAGCTGCCCCGCTTCTTGGCATTGCCA